>JACRLF010000048.1 GCA_016235365.1 Deltaproteobacteria bacterium
TATATCGAGGTCTTTTATAACCGGCAGCGCCGACAGGCAAGGCTTGGGTTCCTGTCCCCTGTGGCCTATGAGCAAAAGTTCTATGCTGGACAACTGGCAGCATGAAAGGTTTGGTGTCCACTATTGACATCCGACCTCACAGTTATTTGAAAAACCTATTTTAAGAAGGATGAGATTCATGTAAAGGGAAAGGCTCAGGCTCCTTTTCCTTGCCTCTTTCTGAAGAACGGACTTGTCTCCTGGAGAGAGGCTGATGATTATCGTGGTTGTCTCGCCCACGGCGAGACGGCGCGTTACCGACCTCTCGGGGCGGATTCTTTCAAGGACTATTTTCTTCGTCATGCTTCGATATGGGAGGCCATTCTATAATAATCCGATCACTTGATCTGTTCGAACACATGCCCGACCTTGTACCTTACGGTCTTTGCCTTGGTCCCGGTCGTCGAACTGACGGGGACGTCGGCGCCTATGAAATCAAGCTCGGCCCCGTTAGGGATCGACTCGGCTGCGTCGGGGTTATCCACCACGTTTTTGATGAAATCGAACGTCATCCCGATATTCCTTGCGGCAAACTCTTTCTTTGTCATTTCATCCTCCGTCTGAACCTTTCCCTGTACCACTCCCACCTGTCCATGATATCCTGCTCGGCATAAGTCAACGCGTCATTCAGGTTGTTGATGGGAATGACCTTTTTCTCATCATCCCCTTTGGGATTTAACGTGTCCCTGTGAAAGAAACCGTGAGAACAATCATATCTCACTATCGGGCGCCATCTCTCCTTTATCCTTGCCTCGTACTGAACGACGACATCAGTAACAGCGCCTTTTTTCGTGACTATCCTTACCCTCAACCTGTCGTTGCCGTCCGCGCTTATGGTCTTCGTAAATTCCTTTTCACGCATGTATTCATGTATAACATAGTTATATAACTTTGTCAAAAAATGCCGGTAAACCGGCGCCTTAACGAAAAAACGTCCAGATGCGTCCATATACGCGCGGCCGCTCGCGCGCCCTTGTCCGTAACGCCCCCCTCCGGCCCGCTGCTTCCCTTTATCCGCGCATTATAGTAGACTATACGCATGGAGCTTTTCGACAAACATGAGTATTCAAAGCTTGGGGCGCGTCAGCCCCTTGCCGGCAGGATGAGGCCGAAGAATATCGACGAGTTCGTCGGCCAGGCCCACCTCGTTGGAGAGGGCCGGTTCCTTGCCGCCGTCCTCAAGAAAGGCGATCTTCCCTCCCTTATCCTCTGGGGGCCTCCGGGCACGGGCAAGACCACGATAGCGCGCATAATGGCCGAGGCCAGCGGCGCGGAGTTCGTGGAGTTCTCGGCGGTGCTTTCCGGGGTCAAGGAGATACGGGAGGTGGTGAAGGAGGCCAAGGAGAACCTCAAGTCCGGCAGAAAGACCGTGCTCTTCGTCGATGAGATACATAGGTTCAACAAGGCCCAGCAGGACGCCTTCCTCCACAGCGTCGAGGACGGGACCATAACACTCATAGGCGCGACGACCGAGAACCCGTCCTTCGAGGTGAACGGGCCGCTCCTTTCAAGGTGCAAGGTGCTCGTCCTTGAGGGGCTCTCCCCGGAGTCCATAAAAAAGATTCTCGACCGGGCGTTGGAAGATACGGAGCGGGGGCTCGGGGGCCTCAAGCACAGGGTGGACGAGGGCGTGGTTGAGTTCATAGCCGATGGCTCCCACGGGGACGCGAGGGCGGCGCTTAACTGCCTTGAGACCGCGTTCATGATAGCCGGGACGGACGGGTCGGGCATGAGGCATGTCACGATGGATGTGGCCGTGGAGGCGATGCAGAAAAAGGCCCTGCTATACGACAAATCGGGGGAAGAGCACTATAACGTCATCTCGGCCTTCATAAAGTCGATGCGCGGGAGCGACCCGGACTCCGCCCTTTACTGGCTCGCCAGGATGGTGGAAGCCGGCGAGGACCCGCTCTTCATAGCGAGGAGGATGGTCATATTCGCCTCCGAGGACATAGGCAACGCCGACCCGAGGGCGCTCTCCGTTGCGCTATCAATAAAGGAGGCCGTGGACTTCGTCGGCATGCCGGAGGGATGGATCCCGCTCGCCCACGGTGTGGCCTATCTTGCGACCGCCCCCAAGAGCAACGCGTCCTACACTGCATACCTCGATGCGCTTGAGGACGTGAAGAAGTACGGCGCCCTGCCTGCGCCGCTCCACATAAGGAACGCCCCCACGAGGCTCATGAAGGACCTCGGGTACTCGAAGGGCTACAAATACCCCCACGACTTCAAGGGCGCTGTCGTAGACCAGGACTACAGGCCGCGGGAGATAAAGGATAGGAGCTACCGGGAGATAAAGGATAGGAGCTACTACAGGCCGTCTGAGCGCGGGTACGAGAAGGAGATAAGGGAGCGGATGGAGAAGGGGAAGAAGTAATAGGCGATCCCGCCGTGCGTTTGCAAGCAGGCTGCTCAAAAAGTTCCAGATGCAAGGAGTCGAGAAGTGAGGAATGAGGCGTACTTTTTTCGTACGCCGCAGCAACGAACGACGATGACGACACCGCAGATGGGGCTTTTTCAGCAGCCTGCAAAAAAGGAGGCCCGCGTGAAGAGATTCGCTCTAACAGCCATAGGGCGCGACAAGCCGGGCATAGTAGCCGCTGTGGCCGAGGCGCTCTACAGGCACGACTGCAATATCGAAGACTCCAGCATGACCATCCTCGAAGACGAATTCGCGATAATCCTTGTAATGTCCATGCCTGACGGAAAGGCCAAACGCCTCCTGACAAAAGACCTCAAAAAGACGGAAAAGGCCCTCGACCTGTCGATACACCTGAAGGAGCTACCTGAAAAGGGCCCCGGCAAGAGCCTGCCGGGCAGCCACATCATCACGCTCCACGGCGCGGACAGCCCGGGGATAATCTACAGGACCGCCGAGCTCCTCGCCAGGCTCAAGATAAACATAACCGACCTCGAAACAAAGGTGATAGGGGAGGAACATAAGGCCTACATGATGATAATCGAGGTCTCCATGCCGCCGGGGCTTGCGGTAGACGAGGTGGAAGAGAGGCTCAGGGAACTCGGCAAGACGCTCGGCGTAACGATAAGGATAAAGCCCGTCGAGGCCTTCGAGCCGCTGTGACGGCGCCGTATAATGCCGATGATGAACCATTACGATGACCGCGTTGAATATCCTGAAATACCCAGACCCGCTCCTCAAGGAGAGGTGCGAGGAATTGACGGAGATCGACGGGAGGATAACCGCCTTTATAAGAGACCTCGTCGATACGATGCGGGCGTCCCCCGGGGTCGGGCTTGCGGCCCCGCAGATAGGCACGCTCCTGAGGATAATAGCCGTGGACGTCACCCCGAGGCACCCGGGCATGGGGCTTGTGGTCCTCATCAACCCCCGCATCCAATCTTACGGCGGCGGCAAAACCGTTAGGGAAGGATGCCTCTCCATCCCGGACTACACGGCAAATATCACAAGGGCGGCCACAGTTACCGTAAAGGGGGTAGACCCTGAAGGTACGGAGGTGGAGCTATGCTCGACTGGCTTTGAGGCTGTGGTATTCCAGCACGAGATAGACCACCTCGACGGCGTACTCTTCCTGGACAGGATAGCCAACGTCAAAATAGACCTCTTCAGGAGGAAGATCAAGGAGCTGTAGAGCGGTCTCCATCCGCCGGCCCCCCGCCTCCACCATACAACGACCGACCCCCCCATCGTCAACCATCCAAAACTTTTGGTTGACAACCATCGTGCAACCGTGTTAATCAAAAAGGCTATGGATTCGACAATCCTCGATATAGCCCTTGAAAAAGGGCTCTCCGGCGCGGGGTTATCCGTTGAAGAGGCGCGCGGGTTCGTCGCCCTCCCCGCGGACGCGCTCTACGATATACTCGCGGTCTCCGAAAAGGTCAGGAGGGCGCACAAGGGGGTCGAGGTCAACCTCTGCGCCATCGTCAACGCGAAGAGCGGGCTGTGCAAGGAGGACTGCGCCTTCTGCGTCCAGTCAATCAGATACGACACCGGGGTCATGGAGTACCCGATGGCCGAGCCCCAGGCCCTGATAGACGCCGCTAAAGAGGCCCAGGGCTACGGGGCCAGGGAGTTCTCCATAGTGACAAGCGGCACCAGGATGGAAAAGGGCAAGGACGTGGACGCGCTCGTGGAGACGCTTGAGTCCATGAAGGGGGCAGTGGGCGTTGAGCGGTGCGCCTCGCTCGGCATACTCTCGCGGGAGGTGCTCAAAAGGCTCAAGGACAGCGGCCTTGAGAGCTACCACCATAACATCGAGACGAGCAGGGGTTTTTTCCCCAATATATGCACCACCCATGAGTACGACGAGGACGTAGAGGCGATCAAGGCCGCCAAGGAGCTCGGCCTGCACGTCTGCTCCGGCGGCATATTCGGGCTCGGCGAAACGTGGGAGGACAGGATAGAGCTGATTCAAACGCTAAAGGACCTCGGCGTAGATTCCATCCCGATAAACTTCCTCAACCCGAGGCCGGGCACGCCCCTTGAACACGCCAGCAACTTGACTCCCGTGGAGTGCCTCAAGATCATCTCCCTCATAAGGCTTATGCTCCCGGCAAAGGAGATCGTGGTCTGCGGCGGCAGGTCCTTGAACCTGAGGGACCTTCAGCCCCTTATATTCGCGGCCGGGGCCAACGGCATGATGGTCGGGAACTACCTTACGACCCCGGGCAGGGACCCGTTGGAAGACCTCAGGATGCTTGATGACCTCGGGCTTAAGCCCAAGGGCCTTTAGCAGGCTGTTGAAAAAGTCCATCTACTGCGTTGTCATCGTCGCTCGTCACTGCGGCGTATGGACAAAATACGCCTCATTCCTCGCTCCTCGACGCCTTCGGGGCACCCACGCCACTTGGCGTGGGTCGGGAGCTTTTTGAACAGCCTGAACGGACGCGAGGGTTTTTCAACAACCTGTTAGTGTTTCCTTCGGGTATAGTTCCTCGAAAGCTTGCTTTGCAAGCTATAAAAGTAAGTACCAACGTATACCCCGCGGCTTGAGAGTGGTACGTCTCCCTTACAACGCCGCAGGCAGTCCTGACCTATGGAACGACACTTGAAGATTCCTGCCCCAAGCCGCGGGGAATCTTCGACATGTAAGGAAGTATCTATATTCTATTCGCTCGCTTGACCCCGCAGCAAGCTGCGGGGAATGCGGCGCTCACTATGCATGTTCACCGAAGAACTCTCCAGACTGACAAAGGCCGGCCTCAGGAGGTCTTTGAGGCTCGTAGAGGGCCCCCAGGGCCCCAGGGCCACCATCGACGGGAAAGAGGCGATACTGCTCTGCTCGAACGACTACCTCGGCCTTGCGAACCACCCGCTCGTGAAGCAGGCCGCGATAGAGGCCATTGACGCCTGGGGTGTGGGGGCCGGGGCGTCGCGCCTGATCTCCGGGAACATGACCGCGCACGCAAGGCTCGAGGAGAGCATAAGGAGGTTCAAGGGGACCGAGGCCGCCCTCATCTTCAATTCCGGCTACCACGCGAACGTGGGGTGCATAACCGCCATATGCTCAAGGGATTCAGAGGTCTTTTCAGACAGGTTGAACCACGCCTCTATCGTGGACGCGTGCCTGTTGAGCAGGGCCGCGTTCAGGAGGTACCCGCACAGGGACGTGGACTCTCTTGAGAGGCTCCTCAAAAAATCCAGGGCAAAGAGAAAACTCGTTGCTACCGACGGCATATTCAGCATGGACGGGGATATCGCCCCGATAAGGGAGATAGCCGGGCTTCTCGATAGATACGACGCCATGCTCCTAATCGATGACGCGCACTCTACCGGCGTCCTCGGGGACAGGGGCAGAGGGACACTCGAACACCTCGGCGTCTCCCACCCCTCGATAATACAGATGGGCACGCTCGGCAAGGCCGTCGGCGCTTTCGGCGCGTTCATCGCTGGCAGCGTGGAACTCATAGATATCCTCAAGTCAAAGTCCAGGCCGTTCATCTACACTACGGCCCTGCCCCCCTCCATATGCGCCGCCTCGATAAAGGCCCTTGAGATCATAGAGCAGGAGCCGGGCCTGAGGATGAGGCTATGGGAAAACACGGCGTTTTTCAGAGAAGGTCTCCTGAAAGCGTCCCTCGACACCCTCGGGAGCCAAACCCAGATAATCCCCATAGCCGTCGGGCAGGCCCAAAGGGCGATGGAGCTTAGCTCAAGGCTCCTTGAAAAAGGTGTCTTCATCCAGGGCATAAGGCCGCCCACGGTCCCGGAGGGGACCTCGCGCCTGAGGGTCTCGGTGACCGCCGCCCACTCAAGAGAAGACCTCACATCGGCCCTCTCAGCCATAAGGGAGGTCTTCCAATAGATGCCGAAAAGCCCTTCAACGATATTATTCATACACGGCTGGGCGACGGACACCGCTGTCTGGGATGACCAGGTAAGGAGGTTTGGCGGTTCTTTCGATATCTTGAATATGAACCTCCCCGGCCACGGCGGGGAGCAACGCTGGGCCGAGCCGACCCTTGACGCGGCCCTTCGAGAGGTGGAGCGGCGTGTCAAGGGGTTGAAAGACGGCTCCGTCATCGGAATAGGCTGGTCTCTTGGGGCGCAGGTACTGATAGAGACCGCCGTAAGGCACGGCGCCAAGTTCAACTCGCTCGTGCTCGTCGGCGCAACCCCGTGTTTCGTGAGGACGGACGGCTTTCCCTGGGGCCAGCCGAGGGCGCTTGTAAAGAGGATGGTCCTCGACATGAAAAAAGACCCGGTCGCAACACTCAAGAGGTTCTACGCGCTAAACTTCACGGAAGGAGAATCGGGTACAGAGGGCGTCAGGGGTTTTATCGGCAGGTACGCCCCCCCCGGCCCCGGCCCAACAGTCCAACCGGGATGCGCGCCGTCATTTAGCTACGCCGAGGTGACGACGGCGCTCGAGGCCCTTTACAATACCGATATCAGAGGGAGCCTCGCAAAAATCAACGTCCCGGCGCTTGTAATACACGGCGAAAGGGACGGCGTATGCCCGGTCAAGGCAGGCCTGTACCTCGCGTCGAACCTGAGAAACGCCGAGCTGAAGGTATTCAATGGCTCTGGCCACGGGCCTTTCATAACGAGGCCCGCGGAGTTCCACGAAGCCGTAATGGGGTTTATAGCGCGTCTATGATGGATAAAGAGAGAATAAAAAAATCGTTCTCAAGGGCCGCGGCCACCTATGACGCGCACTCCGGGCTCCAGAGAGAGGTCGCATCCCTACTCGCGGAGCGCATCTGCGCGTATATCAATGGATATGCGGGGGCAATGGGGCCTGCATGGACCCCCGCCGATGCGACAGCCCCGTTCCCCGGCCCCTCAAGCCAGGCCATGACCGTCCTTGACGTCGGCTGCGGGACAGGGTGGGTTATCGAGGCCGTCAGTCGCGCGCTCCCTGATGCGCGCATCTGCGGCTCCGATATCTCCCTTGCGATGCTCGGAAAGGCGAGAGAGAAGCCCGGCGCGACCGCCCTTGTAGCCTCGGACTGCGAGGCCCTGCCATTCGCGGACAAGAGCTTCGACGTCATCGCCTCAAGCCTCACATACCAGTGGTCCGGAGACCTCAGGGCGTCTATCCGCGAGGCCGTAAGGACGTTGAAGCCGGGCGGGCTCTTTGCCTTCTCCACGCTCGGCCCCTCCACCCTGCGCGAGCTCTACGAGCGCTGTTCATCGGTCTGCGGATACAGTATCCCCGTGGAGCTGAAGGGGCCGGATGAAATAAGGGGCTTGGTGGAAGAGGCCGGGCTTGAGGCCATCACAATCGAAAACATCCGTATCGTAAAAAACTATCCGCATCTTATGGAGCTTGTAAGGACGCTAAAGAATATCGGGGCATCGCCGAACCGGATCATCAGAGGAAGGGGCCTCTCCGGCGCCTTGTTGAAGGAGGCCGGCAGGGCCTACGCGGAGCGCCACCCCGCGCCCGATGGGGCGGGGATACTGGCCACATACGACGTCATATACCTGCTGGCGAGAAAAGGATAATGAACCCTCCCCGGGCCTCGTTGCCCTATGGGGTTTCAGAACGTTAAAATTCTCCGCAGCAAGCTGCGGAGAATTTTCAAGTAAGGAATTTATCGTTTGTAATTCGCTCGCTCCTCCCCGCAGCAAGCTACGGGGAATCCACTCGCTATGCTTGTTAAAAAAATGAACAAAAAAACGAGGACACTAATAGACCTCGACAGGGCCCACGTCTGGCACCCATTCACCCAGATGAAGGAGTGGCGTGCCGAAGACCCCATTATCATCGAGAGGGCCAGCGGGAACTATCTCATAGATACCGAGGGGGAAAAATACCTCGACGGGGTCTCCTCTCTCTGGGCCAATGTCCACGGCCACAGGAAGAGGGAGATAGACCGCGCCGTAAAGGGACAGCTCGGCAAGGTCGCCCACTCGACCCTGCTCGGCCTCGGCAACGTCCCGTCCATCGAGCTTGCGCGCAGGCTCACCGCGCAGGCTTACGGCCATCGCTCCGAAAGGGCTTACAAAGGTCTTTTACTCGGACGACGGCTCCACGGCCGTGGAGATAGCCCTCAAGATGGCGTTCCAGTACTGGGAGCAGACCAAGAAAAAAAACACCAAAAAGAAGTTCATCGCCTTCACCGGCGCTTACCACGGGGACACGTTCGGCTCGATGAGCGTCGGGGAGATAGACATATTCGTCAGGAAGTACCGCCCGCTCCTCTTCGAGACGCTGCGCGCGCCGTACCCGTACTGCTACAGGTGCCCCCTGAAAATGTCGCACCCCGGCTGCAAGACGGCCTGCCTCGGCGTCCTTGAGGAGATGCTCAGGGAACGCCGCGGCGAGATCGCGGCCTGCGTCATAGAGCCGGGCTTTGAAGGGGCCGCCGGTATGATAACCGCCCCGCCGGGGTTCTTGAAGGGTGTGCGGAGGCTCACCCGGAAATACGGCGTCCTCATGATAGCAGACGAGGTGGCCGCCGGGTTCGGCAGGACGGGGCATATGTTCGCGTGCAACGCCGAGGGCGTAAGCCCCGACCTCCTCTGCCTGGCGAAGGGGCTGACCGGCGGGTATCTGCCGCTGGCGGCGACTCTCGCTACGGACAGAGTATACAGCGCGTTCCTCGGCAAACACGATCAGTTCAAGGCCTTCTTCCACGGCCACACCTACACCGGCAACCCGCTCGGGTGCGTTGCCGCCATAGCGAACCTCGACGTCTTTGAAAGGGAGCGTACCCTCGACGCGCTCAAGGGCAGGATTTCCTTCCTGAGAGAGCTGCTCGATGACATCGCGGACCTTCCCCACGTAGGGGATATTAGGCAGACCGGCCTCGTTGCAGGGATCGAGCTTGTGAAGGACAGGGCGACTAAAGAGCCCTACCCCGCCAATGAGCGGGTCGGCCACAGGGTCTGCATGGAGGCGCGCAAAAGCGGCCTCATGATAAGGCCGCTCGGCGACACCATCGTACTTATGCCGCCATTGAGCATAAAAGGGCATGAGCTTAAGAAAATGGCGCGGATAACCCGCGAATGCATAGAGAGGATCGCCAGGTGAACATGCATAGCGAGCGTCCAGCCCTCGGCTTGCCGCGGGGTCAAGCGAGCGAATCGGATATTGATGCTTCCTTACGTGTCGAAGATTCCAGCGGAAAAGCCGCGGGGAGCTTCAAGAGGGCCTACTTCATAACCGCTACGGACACCGACGCGGGCAAGACACGGATAACCGCCGGCCTGGCCAGGGCGTTGAGGGGCTCAGGCGTTGACGTCGGCGTTATGAAGCCGGTGGAGACCGGCTGTAAAGAGAGCGACGGCGCGCTCGTCCCGGCGGACGCCATCGCTTTAAAAAAGGCCGCAAGTTCCGTTGATCCGCTCGACCTGATAAACCCGTACAGGTTCGCCCCCCCGCTCGCCCCGTCGATAGCCTCACGCATGGCGGGCACGGAGATAAGCCTTTCAAGGATAGGAGAGTGCTTTCAGGAGATAGCGGGGAGACACGGAGTGACCCTCGTGGAAGGGGCCGGAGGGCTCCTGGTACCGCTGACAAAAGACAAGACCATCGCGGACCTTATACTCTATCTGGGAATACCGGCGATAATAGTCGCCCCGTCCCGCCTCGGGGCCATCAACCACACGGCCCTTACCGTGGAGTGCGCTAAAAAGAGGGGCATAGACATAAAAGGCATCGTCCTAAACAACATTACCCCGCCGTCGGATGACCCGAGCCGTAAATACAACCTCGATGAGATAGAGCGTATCGCCGGGGTGTGCGTCATCGCCACAATGCCCTTCCTGGAAGATGAGCCCGCCGCAAAAAAGAACGCCCCCTTCCCGGAGGAAGAGGGCGTTTTCAGAACCATGATAGCAAGCCTTTAAAAGGTTGCGGAAAAACTCGATTTGCCGTCTTTGCGAGCGCAGCGAAGCAATCTCGTCTTTAGGCAAATCAAGCGCTTGGAGATTGCTTCGTCGCGTGAAACCGCTTCTCGCAATGACTATCAGGGACTTTTTCAGCAACCTGCTAAAAGGCCGGTGAAAGGATTTTGCTGGGAAAACTTTCTGTAGAAAGGCCCTTGCCCGCGCCACTTTGAAAAAAATTCAGCTCATTAGCCCTTGGCCGTCGTGTAGTTGAGCGTGCCTCCGGCCAGTATCGTCTCCACCTGCCTCTGCGAGTACCCGTGCTTGAGCCTCACCTCTTTGCCCTTTGTCACGTTCTTCAGCACGACCGAGTCGCCCGAGGCGAGCATCTTCTTGAGGTTCGGCAGCTCGATCTCGTCCCCGTCGTCTATCGAGTCATAGTCCGCCGGGTTCTCAAAGGTAAGCGGGAGTATGCCGAAGTTCACGAGGTTGTCCTTGTGTATCCTGGCGAAGCTCCTGGCGATTATCGCCTTTATGCCGAGGTACATGGGGCACAGGGCCGCGTGCTCGCGCGAGGAGCCCTGGCCGTAGTTCTCACCGCCGATGACGAACCCGCCGCCAACGGCCTTCGCCTTCTCGTGGAACTTGGGATCAATGGCGGAGAAGACCGACTCGGAGTACTTGGGCACGTTGGACCTGAACTTGAGCCACGTCCCGGCCGGGGTTATGTGGTCGGTAGTGATGTTGTCGCCTAACTTTATCAACACCTTGCCCCTGAGGCTCTCGGGCAGCGCCCCCTGCTTGGGGAGCTCCTTTATGTTAGGGCCCCTCATGACGGTTATCTTTGAAGGGTCCTTTGCCGGAGGGATGACCATCGAGTCGTCGACGAGGAACTTTGACGGCATCTTTACCCTGGGGAACTTGCCGAGCTTCCTCGGGTCGGTTATGACGCCGTAGATGGCCGCGGCCGCGGCCGTCTCCGGGCTGCAGAGGTAGACCTTGCCGTCCTTGGTTCCGCTGCGGCCCTCGAAGTTCCTGTTGAACGTCCTCAAGGATACGCCGGCCGAGGGGGGCGACTGGCCGTTGCCGATGCACGGGCCGCAGGTCGCCTCCAGTATCCTGGCCCCTGCCTCTATGAGGTGGGCGAGCCCCTTATTCAGCGAAATCATGTCAAGGACCTGCTTCGACCCCGGCGATATCGTCATGCTCACCTCTGGGTGAACCTTGAACCCACCCTTCTTGAACGTCTCGGAGACTATCATGAGGTCCCTGTACGACGAGTTGGTGCAGCTCCCGATGCAGACCTGATCGACCTTCATCCCCTCAATCTCGGAGACCTTGCAGACGTTATCCGGCATGTGCGGCCTTGCTATCATCGGCTCGAGTTTGGAAAGGTTTATCTCTATGACTTCGTCGTACCTGACGTCAGGGTCGGCCTTCAGCTCCACCCAATCGGACTCCCTGCCCTGGGCCGCGAGGAACTCCTTTGTGACCTCGTCGCTCGGGAATACCGAGGTGGTGGCCCCGAGCTCGGCGCCCATGTTGGTGATGGTGGCCCGCTCCGGGACCCCGATGCTCTTAACGCCCTCCCCGCCGTACTCGATTATCTTGCCCACCCCGCCCTTTACCGTCTGAGCTTGCCTTTGAGGTTTACGAGGACGACCCTGGGGTAGACGAGGTTGAAAGGCCCTCCGCCCATGGCGACCGCCACGTCGAGCCCGCCCGCGCCGATTGCGAGCATGCCGATGCCCCCGGAAGTCGGGGTATGGCTGTCGGAGCCGAGCAGTGTCTGCCCCGGGACCCCGAACCTCTCAAGGTGCACCTGGTGGCATATGCCGTTGCCGGGCCTTGAAAAGTATATGCCGTACTTCGAGGCGAGCGTCTGGAGGAACCTGTGGTCGTCGGCGTTCTCAAACCCGCCGTACTGTAGGGTGTTGTGGTCGACGTAGCTGACCGAAAGCTTCGTCCTTACCCTCGGCACCCCCATGGCCTCGAACTGTAGATACGCCATCGTGCCTGTCGCGTCCTGGGTCAGAGTCTGGTCTATCCTGATATTGACTTCCTTACCCTGCACAGCCTCGCCGGATACAAGGTGGCTGTCTATCAACTTCTGCGCGACATTTTTTCCCACTGGAGTCCTCCTTTTGTCGTGTTAATACCGTCATTTTTTAAATTATACCGTAGTGAACCCTCCCCTGGCCTGGAAACCACAGGGGTTTCAGAACGCTGAAAAAATAAGAACGGATGGTTGCGGTAATATAGATTTATGCGGAAGACAATAAAAATACATTAAAAAACCCGGAAAGTCAATCTAAAACCTGAGCCGGGAAGAGCTGTCGGCAGGTTGAAGCTCCCCGCGGCAAGCCACGGGGAATCTTCGATATGTAAGGAAACAATTTCTATTCGCTCGCTCGACCCCGCAGCAAGCCGCGGGCTGGGCGCTCGCTGTGCATATTCATGATCAATCCTTCGGAAAGAGCGGTTTTACTTTTTTAACGTCAACGGAAGACGCAGGCGGCTTATCATACAGCGGCATGTCCGGCGAAACGGACCCGTTGCCGCCTGTTTTTTACCGCGCCGTCGCGAAACCTTCTTACCGTTTTCAGCGAGGTGCACGATTCCAGGCGCCCGCTTTGAGACCTTCACGCCTAACCTGCTTTTACTCATCGCTATTCTCCTCTAACGACCCTCCGCAATACGGGCAACCGGACCCATATTGAGGGCTCCAGCCGTGGCACACGCCCTCGCAGGCCTTGCATATCCACGTTGGCATCATCACCCCCCTTTCTGAACCCGTGCTTGTCGTAGAGCCTCTTTGCGAGAGATCGGGCACGGACGTCATCACTCAGAGGGTTTTCAATCTGCCCGGCCTCGTTGAACATACGTAGCGAGCGCATTCCCCAGCCCCAAGCCGCGGGGTCAAACGAGCGAATAGAAATAGATGCTTCCTTATATGTCGAAGATTAAGCGCGGCTTGGGGCTGGGGAGCTTCAACTCGCGAAGGACGCCCCGCCGGTTTAAAAGGGGAATGAGTCCTTGTAAAAGGCATCTATGCTAAGCTTTATGGCCTGGACGGCATCCCTTCGCGGACAGCGCATGATCTTCAAAAGCTTACCTATACAGACGATCTCCTCAGGCTCAAGAAAGGCCGGGTCTTCACTTGCGTAATGGATTTTATATTTTTCTGATCCGGTTAAATACGCCGCGAGTTTGCCCGTTGTTTTGGAGGAGAGATACTCATTTTGATAGACATCCCCCTCTCCGGTCAGGAGCCAGTCTACGGAAACGCCGAAGGTCTTTGCGAATTTCAGTATAATCCCGGGTGATATCTCACCCCTTCTCTTGTAATTCGATATCGCCTGAGGGGATATACCTAACCCTTTTGCTATCTCCGAGTAATTCCTCATATTCCCTGCTTTAAACATCCTTTCGATTATCTCTGAAAAATTAGATTTCATCCTTCATCCTCCTTTGGCATTGACTCAATCACTGTAAAATGTTATAAAAAAGTTTATAAATCGTAAATACAGGCTTTACTAAAAATTAATTTATAACTATTTTACCATTTAGCGTATAAAAGTCAAGAGTAATTTACGCATAGGCGCAAAATATGTCAACCTTAGGTGAAAGAA
>JACRLF010000057.1 GCA_016235365.1 Deltaproteobacteria bacterium
ACGCTCAATACGGCCTCTCCCTCGAAGGAGTTGTGTATATACTTGTCCGCGCGCTCCATTATCTCCTCGACCCTGGGCTCATGGCCGCACCTCAAGTCGCCGTTCCAGATGTTCTCAAGCCGCCTTTCGTCCTTGTGCTGGAAGAAGTCGTTGGCGAAGGTGCGGATAAATTCCACGTACTCCCGCCTCTGCCGGTTCTTCCTGTTGGAGCAGAAGTTTATGTAGTAGAGCCACTCCGATATCGTCGGCATCCTCACCTCGGCGCCGAGGGCCTCGAGCTTTTCCACCATATTTTCGTTGCTGAAGCGGTTGCTCCTTACGTATATCTCCCCCACGACGCCGACGACGGGCCTGGTACCGGGGTTTTCAACCAATATCCTCTTGAAGGCCTCCTTGGCGGCCTTGAGCTCCTTGTCCGGGAACTCCTTGCGCCTCACCGCGTCGCAGACGCTGTGGACGGACTGCCAGTAGACCTTCTCGCTCTCGCCTCTATTCTTCTCGTACGGCCTGGTCTCGCGAAGCCTCTTGTCCAGCAGGTCGACCGAAACGATGCCCCACCACGCGAGGCGGGGGAAGTTCCCGCCGACGGCCCCGAGGTCCTTGAAGAAGCTCCCGTCCTGGTCAGGAGCGTAGACCGGCACGTTCTGGAGGCCGAGCTCGTCCAGGATGAGCCTCTGGTAGCGGTTGTACTGGCCGAACCTGCACGGCCCGCTGCCGGAGGGCATGAAAAAGGCCGTACTCTCCGGGTCAAAACCGTCCTTCCTTGAAATCTTCACCATGTCCCCGGTGGTCAATATGCACGGATAGCACTCCCTGCCGGAGGTGTACCTGCGGCCCCATTTAAGGGACTCCTCGTCCGGCTCGGGCATGACCTCGGCGTCTATGCCGCACGCCTGGAATGCGGCCGCCATGGCGTAGACCCCGTCGGCCATGTTGGGGAGGTAGAGCTTCTTTTTAAGCTTCGTCCTCTCAAGGACGTCCCTGTCCCTCTTCTCGACCTTGATCTTGTCCTTTACGTTCCTTATGCTGTCGAGGAACGCCTCGCACCGCGTTATGGCCCCGGCGTCCGCGGAGTGCTCGTCTATCTCGAGCTGCAGGAAGGGTTTCCCGGCGGAGGCGTCCTTGTAAAAATGCGTTATGAGGGAGTCCGGGCCGCAGCCGAAGTTCGTTATGTAGACGGCAAAGAGCCTCTTGTCCTCCCTGATAAGCTTCGCGGCGGCCAGTATCCTCTGGCCGCTCTTCCAGTACATGTCCTTGGACATAGCCTCGTCCACGGCGGAATCGACCGGGAGCATGTCGCAAGGGATGGCTATGGTGCCCATGTCGCGCAACTTCTGCGGCAGCTCGAGGTTTATGCCCGAGTCCGTCGTGTTGTACGCCCTGCCGACGATGACAAGGGCCGTATCCTCGGGCTTGAGACCGTCTATCACCTCTTTGCCCCTGGCCACAAGCCTCCCGCCGAACTCGTCCCAGGCCGCGAACGCCGCCTTGAGGGCCCTGTCCACGGATGCGGAGTCCCTGCCGAGCTTCTTGCCGAAGCCGTGGAACTCCTTCTTCAGGAGCGTCTCCCTCTGGTTGAAGTGGAAGACCGGGGCAAGCACTTCTATGCCCTTTTTCTCGAAGTCGAAGGCGGACCGCGTCAGGTACGGGATGGTCTGGACATAGGGGCAGAGCTGGGTCAAACGGTGGTCCGGCCTGGCCGGCCTCAGATTCACTATGCTCGGGATGAATATCTTTTTGACGCCCTTCTCCATGAGCTCGTTCACGTGGCCGTGCGCGACCTTTACGGGGAAGCACGTCTCGGTGACTATCTTCTCTATGCCGTTTCTGATTATCTCCTTGTTGGTCGGCGAGGAGAGCTGGACCCTGAAGCCGAGGTTGTCGAAAAACGCCTTCCAGAACGGGTACATCTCGTATATGAAGAGCATCCTCGGCACGCCTATCACAGGGGCGTCCTTGCCGGCCACCTTGCCGGTGTACGTGGAAAAGAGGAGCTTCTCCCTGTCCTTGTAGAGGTCCGGCAGGTTCGAGTTCTTGCCGTCCTCCCTCTTCACGTCGTACTTCTCGCACCGGCCCCCGTAAAAGAGCGGGGCCTCGCCTTCCACCACTACCTTTCTTATCTCGCATACATTGGAGCAGTCCCTGCACTCGAAGGACTGGAGCTCATACTTCTTCCTGGACGAATCGAACCCCTTGAACCTGGTCCTCGCACCCTGCGGCATCTCCCTTGCCGCGAGCATGGCGGCGCCTATCGCGCCCGTGACGTCGTGGTGCTCTGGGACCGTTATCTTCTTGCCTGTCACCTTCTCAAATGCGGCGACCACGCCGAGGTTGGCGGCCGTGCCGCCCTGGAAAAATATCTTGTTGCCGATCCTCCTGTCCCCGACGACCCTGTTCAGGTAGTTCTGGACGATGGAGTACGACAGCCCGGCCACAAGCCCGTCCTTCTCGACCCCCCTCTGCTGGTAGTGGACCATGTCGGACTCTATGAATACGGTGCACCGCTCGCCCATCGGAGGCGGGGAGGAGCATCCGAGGGCGAGGTTGCTGAACTCCCCCTTTATGCTGATGCCGAGCCTATCGGCCTGTTCCTCGAGGAACGACCCGGTGCCAGCGGCGCAGACCTTGTTCATCTCGAAGTCCACTACCACGCCGTCTTTCAGGGCGATGTACTTGGAGTCCTGCCCGCCTATCTCGAATATCGTATCGACCTCCGGGTCTATGACCGCGGCCGCCGTAGCCTGGGCGGTTATCTCGTTCCTGACTATGTCCGCTCCGATGAAGTCGCCGGACAGGTACCTGCCGGACCCCGTGGTGCCGACCCCTATGACGTTCACGTGCTCGGCGCACTCGTCGGCGACGCTCTGAAGGCCTTGCCTTATCGCCTCGAGCGGACGGCCGGCCGTGGCGAGATAGCGCTTGGTGACCAATCTAAAGTCCCTGTCTATAAGTATCACGTTCGTGCTCGTGGACCCCACGTCCACTCCCATGTAGCAGTCTATCTTCTTCCCCTGCTCGAACGCGTACCCGGTGGCGCTCCTCCTCTGGGAGGGATGCCCAACGGGTGCGGTAAGCTTCTCAAGGGACCTGTCGTTCTTCCTCCCGGAGGCTATGTAGTCCTCAAGGCCGGAGAGGCCCTTGAACTCCCCTATGCCTTTTTTGAGCTCAAGGGCGCTGAATATGGCGCCGAACGCCCCCATCGAGGCGAAGTGCGCGGGGATGATGTAGTCCCTGTCCTCGAGCTCGAGGACCTCCTTGAATGCCTTTCTCACCCCGAGGTTCGCGGCGACCCCTCCCTGGAAGGCGACCGGGGCCACGAAGTCCTTCCCCTTCCCTATCGTCGATTTGAAGTTCCTCGCCACCGCGTAGCACAACCCCGCCACTATGTCGTAGTCCGGGGTCGCCACCTGCTGTAGGTGTATCATGTCGCTCTTTGCGAAGACGCTGCACCTTCCGGCCACCCTCGGCGGGTTCTTGCTCTTGAGGGCGAGATGGCCGAAGTCCTCTATGGTAAGCCCCAACCTGTAGGCCTGCTGGTCGAGGAACGACCCCGTGCCGGCGGCGCATACGGCGTTCATCTGGAAGTCCGCTATCCTCAACTTCCCGGAATCCCCCTCAGGGGAGAGGAATATGAGCTTGGCGTCCTGGCCCCCCATCTCTATCACCGTCTTGACCTCGGGGTGGAAGACCTCGGTGGCCTTTGCCTGGGCTATGACCTCGTTGGCAAAGGCGGCCCCGATAAGGGGTGCGATAAGCTTGCCGCCGGACCCGGTGGCGGCCACGAGCTTGATGGAGTCCCGGCCGTACTTCCTGATGGTCTCGGAGAGTATCTCGAGCGCGGTCTCCAGCGGCTCGCCCTTGGTGCGGGTATAGTGCTCCTCGATGAGGTTCCTGTTCTCGTCGAGCACGACGGTGTTTGCGCTTACTGAACCGATATCTATACCGACGTAGACGTTTCTAACCAACTTTACACCTCCGGATAGTTTCCTTCAGAACCAACGATGGACTTCAGGCAAAACAAAGCCCCTCTCAACTCGACAGCCTGATTTAAGGTGATATCATTTATTGTATCAGAAATGAAGACATGGCAAAGAAAACTGGGTCTTTTATGTAAAAGAGTAACGCTAATTATCGGCTATTTTACAATTCTTGTCAACGGGGCTTTTCGCAAAACGCCGTAAGCACGTTGAATTTGAAAAGTTTTTTACCACCGGATAATAGGGGATTTCACTGACTTTTCTCAGTATTTCAGGGAAGTCTTATTCCATCGGGGATGCAAATGGTCCTTTGACGTGAGGGGGCCGCATAAAAAAACAAGAGAGCCCTGAGTATCTTCCTCCGGGCTCTCTGTCGGATTCAAAACACTCTATTCTTACTTCCCGGCCAGGGTCTTTTCAAACTCTACCACGGCGTGGATATCCTCGTCGCTCATGGTCTTCTGCGCGGGCATGGCGATAGCGAACTGCTTGTACTTCTTTTCAGCGCCTGCACGGCCGTTCTTGACGACCAGCGAGATGTCGGCCACGGAGCTCTTCTTTATGAACTCGTTGCCCTTAAAAGCGGGGGCCATCGCCGTCCCCTGTCCCTCCGCCCCGTGGCAGGCCGCGCACTTGCTCTTGAAAATGGCGGCGCCGTCAGCAGCCAGAGCTGACCCCGCAACGGCAACACTTAAAGCGAACACACCAACACCCAGCAATTTCTTCATGCCAAACCTCCTTCAGTCAATGAATTTGTGAACAAAGAGTACAATCAAATAAATGCCTTGTCAAGTGTTTTTAACAACTCCTCTTCCGACCATATCTATTATACCCATACCCAGGATAAAGCACAATCCAATAACGAAGCATACGGCGGTCCGCGGAACCCCCTCCAGCGTATCCCCCTTCCGCCTGAGACATAATCCGCTATCAGAGAGCACAAGGAGAAAAACATGATGGAAATCATTTATTAAGGCTTGAAAGAGCCTTATAATTCATTATATAATTTGATTTTAAATATCAAGTTCGGAGGCATATATATGTTAAGGGAAAGGGTTGAAGAGGCTCTTGACGGTATCAGGCCCGCGTTGCAGGCCGACGGCGGGGACGTTGAGCTGGTCGACATAGACGAGGCCGAAGGCATCGTGAGGGTACAACTCCAGGGCGCGTGTTCCGGCTGCCCGAGCGCCCAGATAACGCTGGCCATGGGTGTAGAAAGGGCGATCAAGGACAGGGTGCCTGAGATAAAGCAGGTCCTCTCCGTATAACCGTGGAACCATAGCCCCATCTTACGGCAGTCAGGGGCGTTTGTTGTTAGGGCCGTAAAAGAGGGGCATGGAGCGGACGGAGAAGACCTCATGGCTTACCATATACTTGAAGACTGCATAGCGTGCGGCGCGTGCCTTCCGGAGTGTCCGGAGGGCGCGATAAGCGAAGGCTCTCCATATCTAATCGACCCCAAGCTCTGCACCGAGTGCGGCGCGTGCGCGGAGGTCTGCCCGGTGGACGTCTGCCGGCCTGCGCCCAAAGAGACGGGCGTAAAATGAAAATGCATAGCGAGCGCGAGGCCCGCAGCTTGCTGCGGGGTCAAGCGAGCGAATAGAAATAAATTTCCTTGCATTTCGAAGATTCCCCGCAGATAGATGCGGGGAGCTTCAACCCTCCGAGGGATTGAAAACTCAAGGGGCTTCAAAACGCTGAAAAAACCGCCCGGCGGTTGTAAAAGCCTACCCCGTCCGCAAAAACATAAAAGGAGCAGTTGGAGATGAGCAACATTACGGTCTGGTTCGTCAGGATGGCGATGACATACTTCCTGCTCGCAGTGCTTCTCGGGATATTCATGGCGGTTAAGGGCCCCGTATACCCTTACATGCAGATACACGTCCACTTCAACCTCCTCGGGTGGATGTCGATGACCGTGTACGGCGTGGGCTACCACATACTCCCGCGCTTCAGCGGCAGGCCGCTGTGGAGCGACAGGCTCTCCTACTTCCATATATGGCTGGCGAATATCGGGCTTGTGGGCATGGCTTTAGGCTGGGCCGTGAGGGGTTCGGACAACGGCGCCACCCTGATTGTCTTCTCCATACTTGAGGCCGTATCCATAGCGTTCTTTGTCATCAACATGATGAAGACCATAAAGGCCGCCCCTGCCCCGCCTAAGCCGGCAAAGTAAGCGCCGCAGAGGGATACTTTGCATCGATATGGTTAAGAAGATAACAAAGGACATGATAATAGGCGCGGTGATGGAGCAGTACCCCTCTACCGGCGAGGTCTTCAAGAGGCGCTTCGGCAACGGTTGCTTTACCTGCCCGGGCTCCAATAACGAAGACATCGCCTTCGGGGCCGCCATGCATAACGTGGATGCGGACGTTGTCGTTGACGAGCTCAACACAGCGATAAAAGAGGGGTGAGGCGCTCCGCCTCCCAGGCCGCGCTAAATCATACCCGAAGGAAACACGAAAATACCGCACGCCGCCGGAGGGGGCGGGAAAACAACAGAGGGGTTACGTCACATGGACGTCAAGATAACGAAAGATATGATAGTAAACGACGCGATAAGGCTCTACCCGAAGACGATAGGGGTCTTCCCACAATACAGGATAGACTCCTGCTGCGGCGGGGCCGTGAGCATCGAGGCCGCCGCAAAGAGGGACGGGGCAGACCTCGACGGGCTTTTAAAGGCCCTCAACGAAGCGGTCGCCGGGTAGCCCCCGGCCCCATACGCCGGGGTTACGGACGCACCGGGGCGATATCCGGAAGGGTCTTTAAAAACAGCCCTCTGCTATTATGGCAGAGGGCGTAGACGGAGGCATTCAATTGACAAATATTGCCGCTGTAACCAAGGAACAGGTCCTCAACGCCCTTAAAAAGGTCATGGACCCGGAGCTCGGCAAGGACCTCGTAACCCTCAACATGATCAGGGACGTTACGGTCCACGGCGCCACGGTGCAGTTCACCCTGATGCTCACGACCATGGCCTGCCCCTTGAAAAAGGAGCTTGAGGCGAACTCGAGAGACGCGGTCCTTTCGATACCGGGGGTTACGGGCGTGGAGATAAAGACCGGGGCCGAGGTCCCGCAGGCGAAGAAACTCCCGGACAAGGCGCCGATACCAGGGGTCAAGAACACCATAGCCGTGGCGAGCGGCAAGGGCGGGGTGGGCAAGTCTACTGTGTCGGTCAACCTCGCGCTCGCCCTGACAAAGACGGGGGCGAAGGTGGGGCTCCTCGACACCGACGTATACGGGCCGAGCCTTCCGCTCATGCTCGGCATACACGAACCCCTTCAGGCCACCCCAAAGGAGAAGCTCGTGCCAATTGAGAAGTACGGCATGAAGCTCGTCTCAGTGGGGTTCATGCTCGACGAAGAGACCCCGCTCATATGGAGGGGCCCTCTGGTGATGCAGCTTATAAAGCAATTCCTCACAGGGGTGGAGTGGGGCGAGCTCGACTACCTCGTCATAGACCTGCCTCCGGGGACAGGGGACGTCCAGCTCACCCTGGTGCAGACCATCCCCCTTACCGGCGCGGTCATCGTCACCACGCCGCAGGACGTGGCCCTCATCGACGCAAGGCGCGCGATAAAGATGTTCCAGGAGGTAAAGGTGCCTGTCCTCGGCATAGTGGAGAACATGAGCTACTTCGTCTGCCCGCACTGCAACGAAAAGTCCGAGATATTCAGCCACGGCGGGGGGGAGAAGACGAGCCAGAGGTATCAGGTCCCGCTCCTGGGCAAGATTCCCATAGACATGGAGATACGGGAGGGCGGGGACACGGGAACGCCTATCGTTGAGTCCTCCCCGGAATCGGCGCACTCGAAGGAGTTCACCTCTATAGCCTGCTCGATAGCCGCCAGGATCAGCGTGCTCGACCTGGCGTAGGTCAATACGGACGTTGAGAGGCGAGGCGGGCGAAACGCGGCGAGCGGCGAAGGTCGGGTTACGCTTTTCAACCCGACAGAACATCATATCGTTGGGTTTCGTTCCTCAACCCAACCCTGTTAAGAAAGAAGCAATTATCCGAACTATTTGGCAGCCCTTACGCCCTCACCGCCCCGACAAGCTCCACCACCTTCGTCCTGTGCCTCTTTACATACTCTTCTATCCCCTCGACGACCTTTATCGCCGCGTCCGGCTCTATGAAGTTGGCGGTGCCCACCTGCACGGCCGTTGCTCCGGCGAGGATGAACTCGAGGGCGTCACGCCCGTTCATTATCCCGCCTATGCCTATGAGCGGGACCCTGGCGACTTTCTTGGCCTCCCAGACCATCCTCACCGCGATGGGGCGTATGGCCGGGCCGGAGAGCCCGCCGGTGACGGTGGCGAGCACGGGCCTTCTTTTTTCAACGTCCACGGCCATGCCGGTAATGGTATTTATGAGCGAGATGGCGTCGGCGCCCCCGTCCTCGACCGCCCTCACCATCGCCTTTATGTCCGTGACGTTCGGCGAGAGCTTCGTTATGACGGGCAGGCCCGTCGACTTCCTGACGGCCAGCACCACCTTGAACGCCTCTAACGGGTCCGTGCCGAAGACTATGCCGCCCTTCTTGACGTTCGGGCAGGAGATGTTTACCTCAAGGGCCGCCACCCCCCCGGCCCCATCAAGCCTCCTTGCCACCTCCATGTACTCCTCTATCGTCTCGCCGAAGATGTTGGCGATAACGCGGGTGTCGTACTTTTTAAGGAGCGGTAGCTTGTCCTTGATGAACGAGTCCACCCCGACGTTCTGGAGCCCTATGGCGTTGAGCATGCCGCAGGGGGTCTCCACTATCCTCGGCCCCGGGTTGCCCTGCCGGGGCCTGAGGGACAGGCCCTTTACCACTATGGCCCCGAGCCTCTTTAAGTCCATGTACGGCGAGAACTCAAGCCCGTAGCCGAACGTGCCGGAGGCGGTCATCACCGGGTTCTTGAGCCTTATCCCGGCTATCTCCACGCGCAGGGCCGGGTCGTACCTCCCGGCCCCTGCCCTGGTCTTTTTCATTGGAATAGCTCCCAATCTATATCCTCGCTGTCGAAGACCGGCCCGTCGGAGCAGACCATTTTGTAAACCCTGTTCTCCCGCGCGCCGTGGCCCTTTCGTCCTCGGTAGAGACCTTTATCTTACAGTCGAGCCCCTTGAAGTCATCCGCTATCACGGCCTCCTGTGAAGACCTTGCGCCAAAGAGGAGCGTTGATGACGGCAGCCTCTCGGCGAGCATGTACATGGGGACTATACCCATGCCGCCCGCCACCATCACCGCCTTTTTGCCGCGGCCAGGGTCCGGGAAGCCGTTGCCCAGCGGCCCAAGGACGTCTATATGCTCACCCGGCTCCTTGAGGGACAATATCTTCGTGCCCCTGCCTACGACCCTGTAAAGAAGCTCCACGCCGAGACACCCGCCCATCCCCCCGGAGCCGAGCGCCTTATATACGCCGAGCGGCCTCCTTAAAAGCGGGTCCAACCCCTCTGCCACCCTCAGCATCAGGAAATTGCCGGCGGATATAGCAGGGGCCTTCCACTCAAGGCCGAGCCTGAAGTGCCCCGATAAGACCTCTTTGTTGTAGAGTATCTTCAGTGTCATCGATTCCATTGAGACCTCCACCGCGGCAAGCTGCGGGGTATCAAACGGTATATCTTTTTCATGACGGCACAAAGCAAGCTTTGGCGAATTTAACGCTTCAGAAGATTAAAAGGGCCGCCTCTCTCCATTGCGCGGTGTGCCGATAAAACGCTACAGCTCCAGCGTCATCACTATCGCATCCTCGTCGCCGTAATAGTTCTTGCGCTCATAGGCCTCCTTGAAGCCGAACTTCGCGTAAAGGCCTCGGGCGGCGGCGTTGGACCTTCTCACCTCGAGGAAGACCTCGAAGACCATATTGCCGCGCATGTAGTCGAGGGCCGCCCTTAGCAGTTCGGCGGCCATCCCCCTGTGCCTGTATTCTGGTCTTACCGCTATGTTCAGGATGTGCGCCTCGCCGTGGACCACCCAGAATATCATGTAAGCGGCCAGGGTTTGAGACCCATCCTCTTCTATACTCAGGGTGAATGAGCGCGAGACCATGTTCCCCAGCTCGCTCTCGAACTGTCCGGCGCTCCAGGGCTTACGGAAAGACCGCCTCTCTATCTTCAATACTTCTTCCAGGTCGGACCTGGACATAGGCTGGATTTTGTGGCCGGAGGGTAATTTCGGCATACCTGGCGCCATATGGCCCTGAAGATGAACGGCTGGCGTATTATCCGGAAACAGGGGCCCCGTCTCCTTTGAACATGCATGGCGAGCGCACAGCCCGCAACTTGTTGCGTGGTCAAGCGAGCGAATCGGATATGGATACTTCCTTGCATGTCGAAGATTCCCCGCGGAAAAGCCGCGGGGAGCTTCAAGCGTAAAAATACCGGCTTCCCACCGCCCCCTCCCGCGCCGCCCGGCGCCACAGGACAGGGGGCCTCGGCGCAGCGGGGGTCTACTTGTCGTTTGTCGTAAAGAGTATATGCCAGAAGTCGAGCTTCTTGAGCGTGTACTTCCTCTTCACCTGGAGCCCGGCCCTGTCGATGAACTCGTTAAGGCAGAGGTCCGACCTCCACCCTATCTTCTTGCATACCGGGTTTATGATCTTCTCCGCCGTCTCGACGAGCTTGTTCCTGCTCTTGAAGTGGTTGACTATGACGACCTGGCCGCCCTTCCTGCAGACCCTCTTTACTTCGGACATCACCCTGTACGGGTCCGGCACCACGCTGACGACGTGGGATATGAAGACCTTATCGAAGCTGTCGTCCCTGAACCCGATGCTCATCGCGTCCATGCCAAGCAGCCTTATATTGTCAAGTCCGTTCTTCTCTATCTTCTCCCTGGCCTTCTTGAGCATCTCGGTGGAGAGGTCTATGCCGACCACCTTGCAGTGCCTGGGGAATACGGAAAACGAAAGCCCGGTGCCTACCCCCACGTCGAGGATCCTCTCTCCGGGCCTTATGTCCATGTACGTGATGGCGTGTTTTATCCTCGGGTAAAAAAACCTCTTGAAAAGGACGTCATATACGTTGGAGTACCCGGCGTATATCTTTTTTATGCTCTCAAGTTCCAATTTGGCGCACCCTCGCTATGTTAAAATCTCTTGACGAAGATTATCTTGTCGTCTCCGGGCTTGTAGAATCCGCTTATACGGGCCTCTTCCCTGAAGCCGTTCCTCTCATAAAACCCCCTCGCCGCCTCATAGGAGGGCAGAGACGACGTCTCGGCGGCTACCAGCGCGGCGCCCTCTTTTCTTATCCGCTCCTCGGCCTTTTCAAGGAGCATCCTGCCCACCCCAATATTCCTCCTGGCGCCGTCGACGACTATCCAGTAGATATCATATGCCGCGCTCGTCAGCGGCGTCTTGCCGTAGCATATGTACCCGACGGGCCGGTGCGGCCCATCGAGCGCCGTCATGAACAGATAGTCTCTCTGTGCTGGGTCGCTAAAGTATATATCAAGCAACTCCGCCGCGCAATCCTTTTCCTCTCCGGTCAGGTTGCCGGTTTTCAGCAGAATATGGAGTATCCCCTCTCTGTCAGAGGGGGCTGTATTCCTGACAAGCGCTTGCACCGTACCGTTTCCTTTAGCAGGCTGCTGAAAAAGCCCCATCTGCGGTGTCAATGAACCCACTGGGGCTGAAAAAACCACGGCGGTTTCAGAGCCATCGCCAGATCGACTATCCCGGAAATAAGGCCGCCGTAGTCCATGCCGGCGGCCCGTGCGGCCCTGGCAAGCCCGGCATCCCTGGAGATGTCAGGGTTCGGGTTAACCTCGATCACCTTTATCCCGCCGTCGGCGGCGACCCGCACGTCCACCCTCGCGTAATCCCTGCACCCCATTATCCTGTACGCCTTGAGCGCCGTGTCGGAGAGCCCTCTGCCGAGGGCTTCCGGGATGCTGGCCGGGCATACCGGCACGGTCTTATGATACAGAGGGCTCTCCACCACCCACTTGGCCTCGTAACAGCAGATCCGCGGCTGGTCATCGGGGAAATCGACGAACTCTATCTCCGAGGGCGGCAGCGTCCGCGCCTCTTTGCCGTTGCCGAGCACCGCTATGTTAAGCTCCCTGCCCTCTATGTATTCCTCGACTATGGCGTTCTGTTTGTAGGTGCCGACCACGAACTCCACCCTCTTTTTGAGCTCCTCCTCCGTGTTTACCACGGCGCCGGCGTCTATGCCCACGCTCGCGTCTTCCTTGAGGGGCTTTACTATCAGGGGGAATTTACGGCCTTTTTTAAGCTCGTAAGAGAGGCCTTCGGTGACGAAATGGTCAGGGGTCGGTATGCCGCGGCTCTTGAGGATATCTTTTGTAAGGCCCTTATTAAGTGCGAGGCCGAGCGTAAGCGCCCCGCTTCCCGTGAACTTGAACCCGTAGAGCTCAAGGAGCGCCGCCACGTGCATCTCAAAAGAGCTGCTGCTGAAGGCCCCCTCGCACAGGTTGAACACAATCCCGTCAGGGGACTTTTTAAGGCCTTTTATGAAGTCGTCCAGGGCCCCTTTCTTGCGCGACTCAAACGGGGTCAACGACGCGCTTAAGCCCTTTTCCTCCAGGGCGGCCTTGACGTCCGTCACCGTATCTCTCAGGTCGTTGTCGATGGCTATATCCTTGCCCTCGAATTCGTAGCGGTCGTACCCCTCGTTGTTGAATATTATGGTGACGTTCCCGCGGCTCATATGCCGTACCTCTTGCGCGCCGCGTCAAGTACCGCGTTCACAAGCTCGGTAAAGCTCATGCCGGCGGCCCTCGCGGCCTTTGGGAAGCAGGAGTTGCACTTAGGGTCGAAGAGTATGCCGGGCAGGGGGTTAAGCTCTATGACGCGGGGCTCTCCGTTGCCGTCAAGCCGTATGTCTATCCTGCACCAGTCTTTCACGTCAAGCGCGTTGAATGCGTCCACGGCGGCCTTTTCTATGGCCTTTTCAAGCCCCGGTTCCGCCTGCGCGGGGCATTTGAATATATCAAGGGGATTCTCCGGCGTGTCGAATACCCACTTGGCCTCGTAGGAGTAGATAGGGTTCACCCCTTCTGGCAGGGAAGAATAATTTATCTCCACTATCGGCAGCGTCCTCAGGCCCTCACCGTTGCCGATGAGGGCCACGGTGAACTCCCTGCCGGGGAGATACTCCTCGACCAGGGCCGGCTGGCCGTACTCTCTTATGACGGAGGAGACCTTGTCTTTAAGGTCTTTTGATTTAAATATTAGGGAGTCGTTCCTTATCCCCTTGCTGGAGCCTTCATAAAGGGGCTTTACGATAATGGGGAGCTTGAGGCGGCGTTCCATGTCGACCGAGGGGTCTGCCACGACCATGAACCTCGCGGTGGGGACGTTGTAGTGGGACAGGACTTCCTTTGCCCGCGCCTTGTTGAGGCACAGCCCAAGGGTAAGCGGCGCGGAGCCGGTATAGGGGATCCTGAGCATCTCCATGATGGCGGGCATCTGGGACTCCCTGCTCTCGCCCCATATGCCCTCGGCCATGTTGAAGACTATCTGCGGCCTCTGCCTCCTGAGCTTCTCGAACGCGTCCTCGTCAGCCTCCACCATGAGCACTTCCCCATGGCGCTCAAGGAGCGCGTCCCTTACCGCCGCAACGGTGTCTATCTCGTCGCACTCGGCGTAGAAGTCCGCCGGCAGGCACTCCGACTCTTTGACCTCTTTTTTAAGGTTGTAGGTAAGCGCGACTCTCATAGTCCTTCCAGTATCATCTGCCCGACGGGACGGCTTCCCGGCCTATATCAAGTCCTCCACGCAAGCCTGACAACAGGGGCAACTCCGGCCCCCTCCGCCCTATCGGCCCCGCTGCCTTGATAGAGGCCGGGGCCGCGCACCCTCAAAAAAACCCGCCGGAGAGAAGGCCGCCGTATTATAAGATAAGCACAGCCGCGGCTATGACCGTAGTGTACTTCCCGTCGCCTTTTACTATGGCCGACTGGGTTATGTTCGTCGTCTTCACTATCTTGTCGCTTATCCTGTATATCTCTTTTTTCTCATCCCATCCGAGGTTCTCATCGAGCTCTATGCCGAGCGTGGAGGCGAGCATGGCGGCGGCCAGGTCCTCGGCATAATCCCCGGCAGTGGTGTCGGTCTGTCCGAATGAATGGTGCTCGCTCAAGTACCCGTACATCTTCCTGTCCATCGGCACGGCGCACCCGACGGATGCCGCCATTAGCCTCCTGGGCTCGTTGCTCGCAAGCTTGCTCAGGACGCAGAAGGTTATCTGCCCTGGGGAGAGCTTCTTGAGCCCTACGGATTTCGAGACTATCTTGCAGCCTGGAGGGAAGATGCTGGAGACCTGAACGAGGTTGCACTTCTCTATCCCCGCATCCCTCAGCGCCAGCTCAAAAGAGGTAAGCTCATGCTTGTGCGTGCCGACGCCCTTTGTGAAAAAGACCCTTTTTGGAACGAACATTTTCGTACCCCCGGTTAAATTTTTTTAACGTTCCGATACCCCTCGGGGCTTTAAGCCCGGGGAGGTTTCATTTTTGACGTTCTGAAAACCCCGGGGCTTCCAGGCCCCCTGAGATATCATGGCAACACCCTTCTTGACGGGTATCCGGAACGCCCCTTAAGCCCCGCAGTGACGCGCGCACCCGGCGTCCTATTGCCTGCCCTCCTTATACGTATACCCGATCATCTTGTAGACGAGCTTGGCCGCGAGGAAGTCAGGGGCTATATTGCCGGGGAGCGGACAGAGCTCGACCACGTCAAAGCCCACAATCCTTCTATTCGATATGGCCTTGCGCAATACCCCCGTAACGTCATACCACCCGAGCCCGCCCGGCTCAGGGGTATCACAAAACAAGGTAGGGTATTCTATAGGAAAGAAGCAGGTATTGTCAAGACTTTAGTATGCGTTATCCAGTCATTGATATTA
>JACRLF010000005.1 GCA_016235365.1 Deltaproteobacteria bacterium
AGATGTCCTTTACGTAGAATATGTCCGCGGCGCTCTCCCCTTTCGTAGATATCTTAGCTATGTAGATGTAGAGCCCGAGCCTTGAAAGGATGCTCGTAATGTCGTAAAGGAGCCCAATTCTATTCTGGGTATGGATGTCTATAACGGTGTAGGCGTCCGAGACGTCGTTGTCTATCTGAACGGTGGTCCTTACCTTCGGCTTCGCCTTCCTGTCGAGGATCGACGGTTTTCTCCTGCCGACGAGCTCCGCCACCCTTACCCTGCCGGTAATGACGTCCGAGATGTCTTTTTCTATCTTCTTGAGCTTACCCTCGTCCGTGATGAGCTCTCCCATGGGCGTGTTTACCTGCAGTATGTCGAGCGCTATGCCGTTCTTGAGCGTGTTTATCTGCGCGCCGAGTATGTTTACCGCGTTGGCGGCCATGACCCCCGTTATCATGGAGAAGAGCCCGTGGACGTCGTAGGTGCAGATGATTATCTCGGTATACTCTCTGGACGTATCCTGCCTGACGGTCATCAGGTACTGGACGTTGACGAACCTTTTAAGGAGGTCTATGTGCCCGGCGATGGAATCCGGGCTGTTTGAAAGGAAGTACCTCTGCGGCAGCAGCCCGAAGTAATCGTCCACGTCGGCCTCCTCCACGTCGGCCTCCGTTACCGCGCTCCGGGCCAGTATGTCCGTCACCCTCTGCCTTATCTCCTTGATCTTCGCCCCGGCCTCCACGGCCTCGAAGGTGCCCCTTTCAAGGACCGTCAGCACCTTGAAGTATAGCTCCTGAAAGAGCGCCCCCTTCCACTGGCTCCATACGTCCGGGCCCACCGCCCTCACGTCCGCGAACGTAAGGAGGTAAAGCAGGTTGAGCCTTTCCCTGTCGCCGACCTTCCTGGCGAACTCGATCACGAGCTTCTCGTCGTGGAGGTCCCTGTACTGGGCGGTGTTGGCCAGGATGAGGTGGTTCTCCACGAGGAATTTTATGAGGGCGGTGTCGTCCTTGGAGAGGTGCAGCCTCCGGCATATCTCAGGGACCATGTCCGCGCCCTTTTCGGCGTGCCCCTTGCCGTGGGCCTTTCCGATATCGTGGAAGAGTACGGCGAGCATCAGTATCTCAGGGTTCGGGATCTCTTCGTAAATGGTTGAAAGGAGCGCGAACTCGGACTTGTATTCGCCCTTCAGCCTTTCAATCTCCCTTATGGCGAAGAGCGTATGCGCGTCCACCGTGTATATGTGATAGAGGTCGTGCTGGACCTTGCAGCTTATCTCCTCGAACTCGGGTATGTATCTGTCGAGGAACTTGAGCCTGTGCATCTCGGCGAGCGTCCTGTATACGTTCCTGCCCTTGAGTATCTTGAGGAATGAGTCGGATACGTCCCTTGATTCCATGAAGCCGCCGTCGGATTCGTCGAGGAACCCTATTATCAGGTCCTTTGCGGCCTGGTCCATCTCCACGTCGAATGCCTGGGAGTATTCAAACGCCTTGATTACGGCTGAGGGGTCTTTCCTGAAGGCCTCGGCGTCGCGCAGCGTAAGGACGTTGCGCGTTATCGAGTAGTTGTGGTCTACGCGCGACGTTTTCCCGTACCATAATAACGGTTTTTTCTCGCCCCTGTGCAGGCATCTGGACAGTATCAGGTTGGAGTAGCGGTTTATGTTCGAGGCGTGCCTGTAGTAATGCTGCATGAAAGACTCTACCCCGAGGGCGTGAGCGGAGTTCTGAAAGCCGAGCATGCCGGCTATCCTCTCCTGGTGGTCGAACGAGAGCTGGTCGGTCTTTCTGTTGGTAGCGAAGTGGACCTCGTTCCGGATCCAGAGGAGGAAGTCGAGCGACTCCTCTATCGCCTCCTTGTCCTGGACGGAGATAAGCCCAATGGAGAAGGGCTCCACCTGCTCGCCGCTCTTTGCCTTGACCACCCACTTGGCGGTATGTATGTCCCTCAACCCCCCCTCGCCTTCCTTGACGTTGGGCTCGAGTATGTATACCGACCCGCCGTACTTGGCGTGCCTTGCGCGGCTCTCCTCCATCTTGTCGTTTATAAAGGCGTCGGAACGCTTCCTGTTGAAGAGGTCTTTGCGTATGCGCGACCTGAAGAGGTCGAAAAGCTTACTATCGCCGAGGATGAAACGCAGGTCCAGAAACGCGGTCATCGTCTTGAGGTCGTCCTTTGCAAGCGCTATGCACTCCTCAAGCGACCTTATGCTGAACCCGAGGTCGAGCCCCGTGTCCCACAGGGAGTATAGCACCTGGTTGGTGAGGTTCTCTATCTCCGGCGTGAGGCGCTTCTTATAGAGAAGCATCAGGTCTATGTCGGAGCGTATGTTGAGCTCGCCCCTGCCGTAGCCCCCCACCGCCACAAGCGCGATATCCTCCCCGCTCCCAAGCTCCTCCGTCTTGAACGCGAAGAGGGCCTTGAGCACGTCGTCCACGAGCCGCGTGTAGGACTTGCAGATATCGGTCCCGGACCCGCTCTCGATGTGGGTCTTGCGGAGCTCCTTTTCGCCCGCGGCCAGGCGTTCCTTTATAATGGGCGCGGCTACTCCCTTATTCTCCCTGATGGAGTCGATTATCTGAAGATGCGGCATCATTCACTCTCGCGGATGTCAGTTATGGGTGTCTCTAAAAATTAGTTTTTTAGTGTTCTGAAACCTCGGTGGCTCCCATGCCTATGAGGGTTCATTTTTTTCCGAGGTCGAGGCGGGGTGCATGAAACCTCCAAGGACTCAAGACCCGATGGGTTTCAGAACGCTGAAATAAAAAAGCGGAGCATGTATGCGAATATGTGAGCATTTTTACTTTCGCCCTAACGAAGAGATCGGGAAAAAGAGCAATTTTTAGAGGCACCCTTATATGGAGCCTGCCCCGCCTATGTAGCTCATCAGGCCGGCTGCAATCCCCTCGACCACCTCATGGAGGTACTTATCGTCCTGGAGCCTCTTTTCCTCCATGGGGTTGCTTATGAAAGAGACCTCTACAAGGATGGACGGCATCCTTGTGCCGACAAGGACGTAAAAAGGCGCGCCTTTAACCCCGTTGCCCTTCACGCCCCCGAACCTTTCGTTGAGCTTCCTGACGAGGTTGTCCTGGACCATGGACGCAAGCCTTACGGAGTCGTTGGTCTTGGCGGTCTTAATAAGGTCGTTCAGGATGAAATCGAGGTCGCTGACCGCCTTCCTGGACGTGGCGTTCTCCCTGGCCGCGAGCCGTCTCGATTCCTCGTCGCGCGAGAGGTTGAGCATATATGTCTCCACGCCCGAGGCGGCCCTCCTAAGGCTCGAGTTTATGTGGATGGAGACGAAGAGGTCGGCGTCCTCCCTGTTCGCTATGGCGGTCCTCTCCTCAAGCGGTATGAAGACGTCGGTATCCCTTGTCATGATTATCCTGGAGCCGAGTTTTGCGTGGAGCTTCTCCCTTAAAAGCCTGCCGAGCTTGAGGGTGACGTCCTTTTCCTTCAACCCGCCCTTGCCTATTGCGCCGGGGTCATGGCCGCCGTGGCCCGGGTCAAGGACGATCTTTTTTATCCTGCCCGGGGCAATACGCCCGAGCGGCTGGGATGCGGCGGGCTCCCTCACCTCCCCGGCCGCTTTCCCCTGGTCCGCGGGCTTGTCTCCGGTCACGTCGATGACTATCCTGTAGGGATTGCTCAGCGGAAATACCTTGTAGTCCTCGATGGAGTCGATATCGAGGACTACCCTAACGGTATCGGCGTCGAACTGGCCGGCCCTAACCGTCTTCAAAAGCCCGTCGTTTATCGGGATGGACCTGTCCAGGTTCGGGGTGGTCCTGGCGCCTTTTATATCTATCAGGAGCCTCCTCCACCCTACGTTTATGGAAGGGTCCTTCTTCAGGAGCTTCGATGTGAAGGCGGACTCCTTGCCGAGGCTTATGACTACCCTGGTGTAGTTGGGGTTCGACCAGTACTTGATATCGTTGACCGTGGGGCTTGAAGCGAACGCGGCCGGCGCAAGCAGATAGAAAAAGATGAACTGGATAAGTAGGCGGATACCCGTCTTTGCGCTCAACAGCCTGCGTACGCGCTCAGCGCCTGATGGAGGCAATCGATGCGCAGCCGGGTTGCGCGCCGCATGGGACGTGGGTACGGATAGACCCTGACGCGCCACGGAGTAGGAAGTCATGAACAGAACCCTCCCGCCTGTTCGATTGAAATTCCCCGCAACAAGCCGCGGGGAATCCGCTCGCTATGCTTATTGAATATCATCTAAGCCTCCAAAAGCCCCTTCAGCTTATCGAGGGCCGCGAGGGCATCGAGCGGGGTAAGCCTGTTTATGTCGATGCGCTTCAATTCCTCCCTGACCGGGTCCTTGCCCCCCGGAAGGCTCAACTGCCCCGCGGTTGGGGGGCGGCCCTTGTTCGCAGCGAGCCTGGGCATGCCGGCTTCGTTCAGCTCGCCGGTCTCGAGGTTTCTCAGTATCTCTCTCGCCCGCTCTATCACGGCGTCCGGGATGCCGGCGAGCCTCGCCACCTGTATCCCGTAGCTCCTGTTGCTCCCGCCGGGCACGACCTTCCTTAAAAATATTATCCTGTCCTCCCACTCCTTGACGGCCATATTATAATTTTTAGCGTTCTCCTTTGTCAAGGGCAGGTCGGTAAGCTCGTGGTAGTGGGTGGCGAAGATGGTCTTTGCCTTGAGCGCCGGGCTGTCGTGTATGTATTCCGCCACCGCCCAGGCAATGCTCAGGCCGTCGAACGTGGATGTGCCCCTCCCTATCTCGTCTAGTATGATTAGGCTCCTGGAGGTGGCGTTGTTGAGGATATTCGCGGTCTCGTTCATCTCCACCATGAAGGTGGATTGACCCCTGCCAAGGTCGTCGGAGGCGCCCACTCGCGTGAATATCCTGTCCACCGTTCCTATAGAGGCCCTGGACGCCGGGACAAAGGAGCCGGTCTGGGCCATGACGACTATGAGGGCATTCTGCCTAAGATAGGTCGATTTACCGGCCATGTTGGGGCCGGTGAGGATCATGAACCTGCACGGGCCGTCGAGCGCGAGGTCGTTGGCGACGAAGTCGTCGGGGACCAGGGCCTCAACCACCGGGTGCCTCCCGCCCTCGATGTATATCGAGTCGGATCCGTTCACCTCCGGCCTTGCGTAGCCCCGCTCCCCGGCCGCCTGGGAGAGAGAGGCGATGGAATCAAGCGTTGCGATAAGATCGGCTGTCCTCTGTACCCTCTCCGAGAACGAGGCGGCCTCTTTTACTATAGCCGAGAATATCTCGGACTCAAGCTCCCTCGACCTCTCCTCCGCGGTCAGTATCCTCTCCTCCCACTCCTTTAGCGCGGGAGTAACGAACCTCTCGGCGTTTACGAGGGTCTGCTTCCTTATGTACTCGGGCGGGACGCTTGTGAGGTTGGCCCTCGTCACCTCTATATAGTAGCCGAACACCCTGTTGTACCCGACCTTCAGGGAATTTATCCCGGTTGCCGCCCTCTCCCGCGCTTCACACCTCAATATCCAGTCCTTGCCCCCGGAGCCGATCTCCCTCAGCTCATCAAGGGTCCTGTCGTAGCCGGTCTTTATGAACCCGCCGTCCCGGGTGGATACGGGGGGGCTGTCGACTATGGCCGACTCTATCATCTCTGCCGCCTCTTCAACCGCGTCAACGGATGAGCATATCGACGCGAGGAGGTCCGAGGAAAAAGACTTGAGCACATCCCGCACCGCGGGTATCTTCCTCAGGGATTCCTTGAGAGAGCAGAGGTCCCTCGGGTTGGCGGCGGACATGGAGACCCTTACCATGAGCCGCTCAAGGTCATAGACCTCGCTTAAAAGCGCCTGGAGCTTCGCCAGCTGCTCCCTGTTGTCCTTAAGCTCCTCTACGGCGTCCTGCCGCCTCCTTATCAGCGCTATGTCCTTCAACGGGTGGAGGAGCCATGACTTGAGCCTCCTTGCCCCCATGGCGGTCCTTGTCCTGTCGAGCACCTCGATCAGCGTGCCCTCCCTGCCGTTTGACCTTATGGACTCCGTTATCTCGAGATTCCTTCTCGTGGAGTGGTCGAGTATCAGGTAGTCGTCCGTATGATACGGCGAGCACTTCCTGACGTGCGCAAGCCCCGACCTCTGGGTATCCTTTATATACTTGAGGAGCGCCCCGGCGGCCCGTACCCCCTCGTCAAGCCCGGCGCACCCGAAGCCGTCGAGAGAGGAGGTGTTGAAGTGTTCCGTAAGGCGGCCCGCGGCGACACCGCGGTCGAAGTCGTACCTCGGGAGCGTGGAGAGCTTCTTTACGCCGAGCTCCCGGGGCTCAAACGCGTCCCTTGCCTCCTCGGCCACGACAAGCTCAAGCGGGCGGAGCCTCCTTATCTCGTCCTTGAGGGCGGCCTCGAAGGGGAACTCCGTTATCCTGAACTCGCCGGTAGAAACGTCCATGTAGGAAAAACCGCATGAGCCGTCCCCGATGTGCGCGCCCGCTATGAAGTTATTGGCCCTGGGGTCGAGGATCTCCGAATCGAGGGCTATGCCCGGGGTTATGACCCTGCTCACGGCACGCTCCACTATGCCCTTTGAGTCCAACGGGTCTGTCACCTGCTCGCAGACCGCGACCTTGTGCCCCTCCTTGACGAGCTTTGCGATGTACGCGGCGGCGGCATGGTAAGGGACCCCGCACATGGGGATGTCCCTGTTCCTGTCCCTCGACGTCAGCGCAATGCCGAGTATGCGGGAGGCGCACCTGGCGTCGTCGAAGAACATCTCGTAGAAGTCCCCTATCCTGAAAAAGAGTATGGCGTCCCCGTGCTCCTTCTTTATCTCGAGGTACTGCCGCATCGCCGGGGTCGGGTTCTTCATGTCGCGTCCATCCTGCCGCGGCCGTATCGACTGTCTCTTAACGGAAGCGTTCATCTCAAACAATCCAGTTCAGCTCCTCGAAGTCTTCAGTGGGCGTGTTCAGTAACAGAAACCCCTTCACGGGCCACCTCTCCACGCCCCTCGTGCCCGCGTCTATCGCCACGTAAAGCCGTATCTCGTCCCCGCTCCTTGCCCCAAGGGTCTCGAAAGGGACCGCAAGTTCCACTACGCTGTCGGACGCTATCCGGAGGTCCATCCCGGTGTCGCTCCACCTCTCCTGGGCCGAAGCCTTTTCAAAGAGCGAGGCCCTGGCCGACTTGCCCGCTATCGTCGCGGATATCCTGACGGGCTTGGGCTGGAGCGCGGTTATCGTAAAACCCCATTCCTCCATATAAGGGTATATCCCCTCCAGGTAGTCGAACCTGAGGTAGAGCGTGTCGCGGGAAAAGCCGTATGAAATGCCCTCTATGAGGCCTCCGCCCTGGACCTCCCTGTGCATGGCGCTGCCGTAGTACTGGCGCTCTATCCTGCCGGAGGAGAGCCATTCGAAGTAGTTGGTTATCTCTCCGTCGAGGACGGGGCTTATGTAGGCCGAAGGCTCCACCGGGGGCCTGTAGCCCCTGGACTCCGACGATATGGGGATGTCTATATAATCGGGGGCCTCAAGCCCTATGATGTTATAGACCATCTTCACCTGCTTCCTGAAGAGGCTGTCGAAGTGCTCGTCGCACATCGTGGAGTGCTCTTCCCCGTACCACCAGAACCAGTCGCTCCCCTCCGCGGCATAGATGGCATCCCACGCCCTGCCGATCTCCTTTTTCCTGGACTCGTATTCCGGGGTGAGCGCGATGGACTCCTGGTAATTGACAAGGGCTTCCCTGGCGCCTATTATGTAATTCCAGGCGGTGTTGTCCTCGACGTGGCCTATCCATATCTTGAAATTATGGCCTATCCAGGAGCCTGGGTAGAGCCACTTCAGGTGCTCGCGGTGGGTTGTTGAGGCGAGGAACTCGCTCACCGTCACGCACCTGAGCCGCGAATTATTGGAAAGCTTGGAGTAAAGTGAGACGAGGAAGTCCCTGCCGTCGTTCCTGAAGCCCTCCCATGCGTTCTCTCCGTCGAGTATGACGCTTACAACGTGGTTTTCCGGGTCCGGCAGCATGCCGTGTATGTGGTAGAGCCTGCCCATGAAGTCGTTCGCCGCGTCCTCCGGGTCCATCCTGGCGTAATCGAAGCCTATGAGGTCCGAGAGCACGTGGTCCCTGAAGAGGATAGTGAGGGACTTGCCCCCTGCGTCCATCGCGTAGGGCCTGTAGAGGAAAGAGTCGTAGCAGTTGCCGAAGGCGTCCCTGTGGAGCCCCCTTTTGAGTGAGTTAGTGAGTATCTCCTCGTCGGTAGCCAGCCACTTGAACCCGGCCCTCGCCGCAAGCGGCAGCATGTCCATGCTCACCGACCCCTCGGAAGGCCACATCCCGACAGGGTCCTGTTTGAAGACCTCCCTGTAGAGCGCCGCACCCCTTTCTATCTGCGCCTGCGCGTCCTCCGGGTGGGTGAACCTCTCCCTTGGCAGGGTCATATCCGGCACGGCCTCCCTGGCGGAGAAGCTGTCGCACAGGAGCGGCAGTATCGGGTGGTAATACGGGGTCGTGGATATCTCTATTATCCCCTTGTCCCTCATCTCGGCGTACTTGGGGAGTATCCGGTTGATAATCTCTATCTGCTTATCGAGCAGTCGCGCCTTCTCCTTCTCGGTATAGCCGCGGCCCTTTTTGTAGAGCGCGGAGAGGAACGCGTCCCCCCTGCGTATCACGGGGTCTATCCATACGAGGTTGAAGAGCACCTGGAGGTCGAGGTAGTCCTGCTCCACGAAGTACCTGAGCGCGGAGGCTATGTCCTCCTTCGAGTTGACCTGCCCCCTTTTCGTCAACAGCTCCCAGTAGCGGGGCAGAGGTTTTATCATGTTGTCCCAGTTGGCCTGGAAGAAATTCTGCAGGATAAAGCCCTTCTCCTCGTTCGTAAGGGCCGGGGCGGGCTTTGCGCTTATCTTCCTGTACGTATCACTGGCCTCTCCGGAGCCGTATTCCATGAACTGCTCCATGAGGCACGGCACGAGGTTGAACGTCTGGTGGACGTCCGGGAACTCGTCGAGTATGGAGACCATGTCGTAGTAGTCCTTGGTGCCGTGCAGCAGGACCCACGGCATCGTGTATTCGTTCGAGATGGGGTCCTTGTAGAGCGGCTGGTGCATATGCCAGATGAAGACTATGTTCAATCGTTTATCCATGGTTTTTTTAACGTTCTGAAACCCCTAAGGTTTAAAGCCCAGGGTTGAAGCTCCCCGCTGGCCAAGCCGCGGGGAATGCGCTCGCTATGCATGTTCATCCGGGCTCATCCATCGTGCGGCGGGTTTAAGCGTGCCGGGCGCTTCACTTGGGGCCGAAGACGTCGATGACGCCCTTGTCGGTCAATACCGCGACGTGGGACTCCGCCGTAGACGCGTTGGCCGAGGCGGTGGAGTAGAGGTCATGGCCCCAGAGCGTCTCGGCGTCGCTTAAGCGCAATGCCTCTATGCGCCCATTTGTCTTTGCGAAGATGTTCAGGCCCAGAGGGGCCCTTGAATAATTGGAGAGCACGAAGAGCGTATCCCCGGCAACGAATATCGAGGAGACCGGATTGAACTTAAGCTCCTTTTTCCAGAGTATCTCTCCGGAGAGCCTGTCTACCGATATGATCCGGTCCGAGCCCGCGATTATCATCGCGCGCCCGCCGTGTAGGATGAAGTCCCGGGCCTTTATCAGGCCGAACGAGTTCCGCACCTCGCCGGTCGAGGCGTCGAGCGCGACCACGTTCTGCGAGTCGCCGATGACATATACGAGCCCGTTGTCGACGAGCGGCGTCCTCCTTACCCCGGACGGCTGGTTGAAGTCCTTCAGTACCTTCGCGCTCCAGAGGTCCTTGCCAGTGTCGGCGGAAAGGCATACGAGGCTGCCGTCGGAAAAGAGCTGGTAGAGCTTGCCCTCAAAGAACGCCGGGGACGAGTATACCCTCGGCGCAACGGTCTGGAACGTGGAGCGGTTGTAGGTCCAGAGCCTGGCTCCGTCCTTGAGCGACAGGGAGTAGACCCTGTCGTCGGATGAGGAGAAATACAGCCGCCCGTCGCGTATCACCGGGGAAGAGAGTATCTCGGAGCGCGCCTGGAAGCTCCATAGCTCGTTCCCCTTAACCTTGTCAAAGCACCTCATGACGCCGTTGCTTGCGCCGAAGCAGACCGTGCCGCCTTCCACGGCCGGCGGCGCCTCGATAGGGTACCTGGCGTCGTACTTCCAGTAGACCCTGCCTGAGGTTAGCTTCAGCGAATAGAACTTCTCGTTTTCAGACCCGACGTAAAGCACACCGTCCGATATTACTGGAGAGGAGAGCTGCTCCCTCGGGAATACGTCCACGAACGTTATCTCGGAGACGTCCTTTGCCCATGACAGAACGAGCGGCATCTTCGGCCCCTCGGCAACGGCGTTGGTCCTTGAGGGGTCGTGGAGATAGGAGGCCCAGGGGCTCATATCCGCCTTAGGCCTCTCGGCGGCGCATCCAAAGACGAGCGCGGAAAGGACAGAGGCCGTTGCGAGGCTAAATATTCTTGATGATTTCGAGCGCATTTTTCTGCATTCTCCTGAAGTCATCGGGGCCAAGACCCGCCCCGGCAACGATTTTTTCGGCCTTTTCAGCGGTGATGAGGTCCGAGGGCGAGTGCGAGTCCGTGTTGAGAACGAGCCGCGCCCCGCATCTTTTCGCAAGAGAGGCCACGTGTCCGTTGGTCAGGCTGTGTCCGCCCCTGCTCGTTATCTCGAGGCATACTGAATTCTTCGCGGCCAGCCCGCACTCCCGCGCGGTTATGAGCCCCGGATGCGCCAGCACGTCCACACGCGACCTTATGAAGGCCAGGTTCGTGCCGTCCTCCACGGGCTCGGCTATCGTCTCGCCGTGTCCGACGACTATCGCGGCGCCGAGCTCCCGCGCCCTTTTGACCATGGCCGGGATATGGGCTGCCGGGATATGCGTCAGCTCGACCCCTGGCACGGCCCTGAAACCCCTATCCGAGCTCAACCGGGCGCAGACCCTTATCAACTGCTTCACCACCGTGTCCAGGTTGGACTCATCGACGTGGTCCGTAATGGCCATCGACCTGTACCCTATGACCCTGGCCCTCCTCACGAGTTCCGAAGGGATGAGCGCCCCGTCGCTTAAAAGACTATGCGTATGGAGGTCTATCATCGGCTTACGCCTCCTTCCTTCTCTGCGCGGCGGCCGCATAGTCGTCCTTGATGAGGCTGCCGAAGAGGGAATATAGTATCTCGAATATCATGCCGTCTTCGCCGGGGTCCAATTTGAAGAGCGGCTCATCGGGCCGCAGATTCAAGGCCTGTCTGTATGAGGCCATGTCTTCGGCGCCGGCCCCCTTCCCGGCGTATATATACGACACCGGCACGCGCCTTTGGGAAAGTATCTCCTTCCTTGCGCCGGAGAGCTCCTTGAGGTCCTTCCCGCCCTCATGGTCCCACAGGAGTATAAGCCCGATGATGTTCCTGGAGAAGGCCTTCCAGAGCGGGCCCATGTTCCTGACCGACGGGACCGAGAAGAGGTTCAGCTCCATCCCGCCGTAGAGCCTGAACCTGGCAACCGTTCCGAGCGGCTCGGCGGATGCGTAGGGCCCGGAGGTCTTCCGCACGCTTGAGAAGCCGGGGATGCTCAGGCACCGCCTGACAAACGAGTTGATCTCGTCCCCGGAGTTGGAGAGCAGGAATATATTGGCGGAGTTCAGCTCCGAGGCGTCGGCGAACCTGCTCATTATCTTCTCCCTGATGCTTATCATCTGGTCCTGCGTCAGGAACTCGGCATGGTTCTTCAGGGCCTCCGGCTTGTGCGCCTCGATTAACCCCTTCGCTATCATCGAGGCCAGCGTCTGGTAGACATCGAGGTCGGTAAACGCGCTGTGCTCCACGAGCTCCTCGACCTTCGGGTATGTCTTTAAAAGCTCCATTATCTCATATACCACGGGCAAAAGCCCCTTTGGCAGCGCTTCGGGCGCGATGCGCGGCTTTATCAGGGAGTTCCTGTCCGGGAATTGGTCCTGCCTCTTCCTGAACTCGTCCATCTGCCGCATGCCCTCCATCAGGAGGTTGCCGGTGGACGCGGTTATCTTTTTCGTTATCGATACGGTCTTGGGGGTGAACTCGAACTTGCCGTCGTTCCACTGGAGGAGCCTGAAAAGCGCCTTCTCCTTCTCCACGCCGTCGAGCATGGCGTTGCATATCTGCCCCCCCTTAACGAATACCCTGCCGCAGGAATCACCGGAAGTGACCCGGAGCTCGCCTTCCTTGTTGTTCAGGTGGAGGAACTGCAGGATGTCCGGCAGGGACATATGGGAGAGCTTGCCCTCTATCTCCTTGCTGGATGCCGCCGCCTCAGGGCCCTTTACAAGGAGCGATTGCCTTATCCTGCCGTAAAGCTCCTCCATGTTTATCGGCCTTACGAGGAATATGTCGACCCCGGTCCTGAACCCCCTGATGTCGGAGATGCCCCTGGAGATGAAGAGGAAAGGTATCGTCGAGGTGTGCGGGTTGTTCCGCAGTATCTGGAACATCTTCTCTCCGCTTATCACCGGCAGTTCGGTGTCGGCGATTATGAGAGACGGCACTAACTCTATCGCGAGTTCCAGGGCCCTGGCGCCGTCCTTGACGGTGGAAACGCCGAAGCCGAGGCCGGAGAGATACCCTGATATTGTCTTGATATCGTCGTCGTTCCTGAAAGCCAGCAGTATTAGAGTCCTCTTATTGTTCATTACCCAAGCTGTTCCTGCAGGGAATATTCGCTCTGGAACTTCGTTATAAGCCCCTCGACAAGGCAGGCGTCCGAGGTATGGAAGCAGGAGTACGTGGCCCCCCAGTTCTCCCTGCATATAAGGGCGTAGCTCGTGTCCTCGTTGAAGAAGAAGGTGAAGAACGTCTCCCTTAGCCTCGGGTCGTCAATGGAGATCGGGGTCGCGCACCTGATGTCCCAGAGCTTGTCCTCGCCCTCGCCTACGAGGAATATCTTCGTGGCTATGGTCCCGGCGAAGCTCAGCGCGTTGATGACCGGCAGCCCGGCGGATATCTTCTTGGCCGCGAATATCAGCACCCCCCTCTTGTGCGGGTTCCTCGACGCCTCGGATATTATAAGCTCGTTTATCCGGTCTATGAATATATCGGAGAGGAGGAGGCCGCTCCCGGCGTCAAAGCTCGCGCTGTCGAAGCCGCCGTAGCTCCTGCCTTCGATGTCGGCTATTATCTCCCAGAAGAGCTTGTCCCTGAAGCCGTTTTTCTCCCAGAGCGACTCCCTCCTCTGCGCCGAGCGCCTTGCGGCGGTTGAGAGCAGCTCTCCGAAGCCCTTGCCGTCCTTCGGGAAGGCCGCGTGCGTTATCAGCACGGAGAGAGCGGGCTTTCTGCCGCTGACGGCGCCGCTGACGGCCTTCGATATCTTCCTGATGGCCACAAGAGAGCCGAAGTAATCGGTCTCCGGCAGCAGCACGGCTATCCGGTTGAAGCCCATGAGCCCGGCCACGTCGCACGTCCTCGTGGAATCGAGGACCGCGGCGGCTATCTTCCTGAGCGCCTCTGCGGCCTCGCCCGTTTCTATTTCATCGGCGTCGGCGGCAAGGCCGGCTATGTCGATGACGATTACCGAGAACCTGGTGCCGTAGCGCGAGGCGCGCAGAGACTCTATCCTGCCGTACTCGGAGACGAATTGAGCGTCATGGAAATTGGCCGGGAGCGTCATCCTGGCGAGGGTGGATTTCGTGTCGATATCCAACGGCGCTTACTCCGTCTCGATTTTCTTCAGCCTGCGGCGGATACGGATCACATCTTGTACTTGCCGAAGTCCTCGGGCGGCAGGTCATCGAGCGTGTCGGCCAGGTCAACGGAGCCGCTGTCTTTTTTCCCGTGCCCCTTGCCCAAGTCCATGCTCCTCGATTTTTCCAGCACGCAGGTATCGACGAATATGGGCGCCCCCATCCGGAGCGCAAGCGCTATGGCGTCCGAGGGCCTCGCGTCAAGGATGAAAGACCCGGATTTGCCCGCCATGTGGATGGCGGCGTAGTAGACGTTGTCCTTGAGGTCGTTCACCTCTATCTTCTTGACCGTGACGTCGAGGTTCTTCAGCACCTCTTTCAAAAGGTCGTGCGTCATCGGTCTGGAGAAGTGTATCTTCTCAAGCTCGGAGGCTATGGCGGAGGCCTCAAGCACGCCTATCCATACGGGAAGGGCGTTTTTCTCATCCGAGTCCTTCAGGATGACTATCGGGACGTTGGTAAAAGGGTCTACCGTGACTCCGAATACCTTCATCTCCAAGTACATATACCGCTCCTTTCTTTATGGACGCAACTGGGAATGAACCCTCACACTGCTTTAAATCCACGGAGGCTTCAGCGCGTTAAAGTTGAAAATACACGGCGCTCGGCGGCCCGGGCCTGGTGGAACTTCATATCCTACGCCGTAAAAGACGGAGAATCCTGATAGACGCCCCTCAGCGAATTGGGAAATGCGTCGGTTATGATGACGTCCGCCAGTGTCCCTGTAAGCGCCTTCGGGGCCTGGAAATTGACGATCCTGTTGCAAGAGGTCCTGCCCGAGAGCTCCTCCGGGCGGGCCTTGCTTTCCCCTTCCACCAGGACTTCGGCCCTCCTGCCGACAAGGGCGCGGTTCCTCTCCTCGGTTATCCCCCTCTGGGTCTCCTGAAGGACATGGAGCCTCTCTGACTTGACATCGAGAGCCGCCTGGCCGGCAAACCCCGCGGCCAGCGTCCCCGGTCTCGGCGAGTACATGAACGAGAAGACGTTGTCGAAACGGACCTCGTTTATGAGGTCCATGGTGTCCTTGAAGTCCCCCTCGGTCTCGCCAGGGAACCCTACTATCATATCGGTCGTGACAGAGATATCCGGGTATAATTTTTTGAACAGGGAGACCTTTGACATATACTCTTTTTTCGTGTATCCCCTGCCCATCCTCTCTAAAATGGCGTCTGAGCCCGACTGCACCGGGAGGTGGATGTGCCTGCATAGCTTGGGTTCTTCCCCGAAGAGGTATATAAGCTCTTCGGAGATGTCCCTGGGATGCGAGGTTATGAACCGCACCCTCTCTATCCCCTCCACGCCTGCCGCCATTCTCAGAAGCTCCGGGAACGTGGCGTCCGCCTTTCCGCCCGCGCCGTAGGAATTGACGTTCTGGCCGAGGAGCGTAACCTCCCTGACCCCGGAAGAGGCGAGTGCGGCGACCTCGCGGATGATGCCGGCGCTGCTACGGCTGACCTCCCTCCCCCTCGTGTACGGGACTATGCAGTAGGAGCAGAAGTTGTCGCAGCCGCGCATGATGCTTACGGAGGCCTTCTCCCCGGAGGCGGGCGTTATCCGCCCGTACTCCGAGTCGTCTATGGTTAAGCTCTGGGCCGTGGCAACCACCCGTTCTTTTCCGATGGACGCCGCGCTCAATATCTCCTTCAACCTGTGTATGTTTTGCGGGCCGAAGACGATATCGAGATACGGAGACCTTTTAAGGAGCCTCTCCCCTTCCTGCTGGGCCACGCATCCGCTGACGCCGATGATAAGCGAGGGTTTTTCCCTCTTAAGGGGCCTGAACCTCCCTATAGTCGAATATACCTTATGTTCGGCCTTGCCCCTGACCGAGCAGGTGTTGATTATTATCAGGTCAGCCCTCTCCGGGGCGTCCGTGCGCGAGTACCCGAGGTCCTTCAGGATGGATAGCATCCTCAAGGAATCGTTGTCATTCATCTGACAGCCGAATGTCTCAAGAAAAACCAGCTTCCCCGTCATCTCCCGGCCCTCTACGCGGTCGTCCATTCTTACATTCTAATTGCTTTGATCGGGTTTAGTCAAGAGCTTTTAAGGGAAGTGAACTTATTGATTTTCAATCGGAATCAAGAGGTGGACACTACCGTCGTGGCAGACCCGGAGGGGACATCAGCCTGGGTATCGGTTTCTATTGGACTCAAGAGGCCGCCGCGGATGGGGCTTTTTGAGCGTCCCGCTGAAATTCTCCGCCACCTGGGAGCGGCAAACCCCCATTCGGCCCAGGGGGAAAGGTTGAAACGGATTACCGGTTGATATGTCCGGCGGTCTCGTTCCTCGCGGGCTTGACGACCCAGGTGGAGGGGAGGTTGAACTTTTTCTCTATCGTCCTGCCGGCCTTTTCCGCATCCGCGCGGGTGCGGTAAAAACCGACCCTTACCCTGTGCCAGGTCTTACCGCTCTTTTTACCCTCGGTAGTATAGGCGTTGTACCCGGCTGACCTTCGGGAGGCTACAAGCTCTTTTGCCGGGCCCTCATCCAAATAAGAGGCTATGTTGACGGCCCAGGGCCTTGACATTGCGGCGGCGAGTCTGGACGAAGCGGCCTTCTCTTTTGCCTTTGTCCTGCCGCTCTCAGGCGAGGCCTTTTCAGACTTTACGGTCTTTTTCGGCTTTTCCGTAACAGTTTCTTTTTTTACGGCCTTTCCAGCCGCTTTGACTTTTTCCGGCTCCTTTGTTGCCTCGGCTGTCTTCCCGGCCTCGGGCTCAGGCCTTGCGGCAGGCTGCTTTATCTCGGCTGTGACGGCCGGCGCCTGCGGGGCCGGGGGCAGGGCCTGTTCAGGGGCCTGCGGCTCGATCTTTGCCCTTTTCGATATGACCTCTTCCGTAACCTCCGTCTTTTTCACCCCTGATGGCATAAAGACCGCGATAAGGACTATCACCGCCGCGCATGCGGCGATCAACGCTATTATCAGCGTCTTTTTCCCCTTTACCTGGTCGATAAAGCTCAATTCAATATCTCCCTGGCGGCGTCGTACTTTATTATCTGCGGGGTTATGAAGACGAGGAGCTCTTCCTTGTCCACGTTCTTTGACGTGCCTTCAAAGAGGGCGCCGAGGACCGGGATGTTGGAGAGGAACGGAACCGACTTTCCCTGGTCGGAAGTGCTCGATTTGTAAAGCCCCCCTATCACGACCGTATCCCCGTCCTTTATGAGCACGTTGGTGGAGGCGCTCTTTTCCGACACGCCAGGGATGCCGTCCACGGTGTGGGTGTAGTCCGGGTCGCTCTTGTTGGTCGTTATATTGAGCAGTATATACCCGTCCCCTGAAATCTGCGGGGTCACCGTCAGGTCTATGCCCGTCTTTACCTCCTGCAGTCCGCCCAGGCTCGACGTCGTGGTAGTGGTCGTGGTGGTGGTCCCTCCCGTCACTATGGCCTGGGAGAGCTTTACCCTGAACGTAAGGCCGCTGTGGATGGTCGCGGGCTTGTTGTTAAGCGTGGATATCCTCGGCCTCGATATTATCCTGAGATCGCCCTTTGACTCCGCCGCGGTGAGCTCGATGTCGAGCAGGAGCTTGTTGGACAGGTTGCCGAGTATTATACCGAGCCCCGACGTCGCGCTCGAGGCCGGGAGGTTAACGGCGAAGTTCCTGCCCGCGCTGGAGGTGGGCAGGAGCTGGCTGCCCGTTATCTGGTCGTTACCGGAAGTGTATGAGCCCCCCCACTGTATCCCTAACTGCCTTGCGAAAGAGGTGGTAGCCTCCACTATCCGCGCCTCTATTACCACCTGGGGGGTCTGCACGTCTATCTTTTTAAGGAGCTGCTTCGCATGTTCGACGTTCCTCGGCAGGTCCCTGATTATTATCGAGTTGGTGCGGGTGTCGGCGAAGGCTGTCCCATCGGCGCTCAGGACGCCCTTGAGGTGCGGCGCCGTCGATGCGGCGTCGGCGTTATTCAGCTTGACCATGTCGACGGCCATCTCGCTGCCGAGGTCGACCTTCTTGCCTACCCAGAAGACGTTGTTCTGGATGGTATACATGAGCCCCCTGGACTTGATCACTATCTCGAGGGCGTCCTTGAATGGTATGTCCTTGAAGCTCAGGCTGACCTTACCCTCCACGCCCTCGCCTATGATGATATTAAGCCCGCTCTGCTGCGCAAGCGCCCTCAATACGTCGGAGACCTCGGCGTCCCTGACCTCTATTGAAAAGAGCCTGCCTCCCGCACCCGCCCGGTCCGTCTCGGCGGCAACCGGGGCACAGAGTCCGTAGAGATGGAGCAGGAGCAGAGGGATTGCCAGAAAAACGCGGCGTATATGGGTTTTATTTGACCGCATCGCGCGACTCCGTTGTCCCGGAGAGGTCTAACCTGACCTTTCCGTATTCACCCTGAAGTATAACATGGGTACGCCCTATATCAATAACTTTATGCCCCTTTATCTCGCCCCCCCTGTAGACTATGAGAGTGTCTATGATGGCCGAGGGGTTTTCGCTGTTGAAGAATATGGCCTTGAGCTTAAGCGCGGGCCCGGAGGGCTGAGTGGCGGTGGGGAGAAGGAAGGGGTCCCTGCCCCAGGTTGCAACGGCGCTCTTGACCGGGGGGATAGCCCCGGTGTAGGAAAGGGACTCCCCCCCGGCCCACAGCGTCCCTGCCGGCGCCAGGGCAGCCAACAGGAGCGCCGCCAGTATGGATTTGCGCCTCGCCGGTTTTTTCAAAAGCATCTCCATGTCTTATCCGAAACCACCGTGGTGTTTATTCAGGCGCTCAAAAAGCTCCCGACCCACGCCATTTGGCGTGGGTGCCCCGAAGGAGTCGAGGAGCGAGGAATGAGGCGTACTTGTGTGGTACGCCGCAGTGACGAACATGCATAGCGAGCGTATTCCCCGTAGCTTGCTGCGGGGTCAAGCGAGCGAATAGAAATAGATACTTCCTTATATGTCGAAGATTCCCCGCGGCTTGCCGGCGGGGGAGCTTCAACGACGATGACGACACCGCAGATGGGGCTTTTTCAGCGCCTGTTATCGTCCCGCGCGCGCATAAGCGCTCACGTAGACCTGCGCCGAGAGCGCCTGCGAGTTCTCGGCCCTGGGCTCCAACAGGATATTGTCTATTACCATTATCCTGCGCATGTTCTCTATCCTCTCGAACCAATCCCCTATGGAGGCGAACCTCCCCTCCACCGTCACGAGGAACGGGAGCCTCGTCAATCCGTCCCTGGTCTCAGGCGGGAGAGGCTTTATGCCGAGCACGCGCACCCCGCTCTTTGCGTCTCCGCCGGATATCTCCGCGATGACGCCCGATACGTTCCTGTTAGAAGGGATCCTTTCCTTGATGTCCCTGAGGCGCGCCTCCAGCCTCTTCAGGCTCAAGGACGAATCCTCGACCAATTTTTTAAGGGTGTGGGCCCCCTGTATCTCCTCTTTCACGGCCGCCAACTCCCTTTGGGAGTTGGCTATGGCAAGGTCCTCCTGCGCTATCGCCCTTGCGTTGCCGAGGTAGACGAACCTGTAGAAAAGGAGCGAGAACGCCGCAACGAGCACTACCGCTATGATCTCCTTCCTCTGCTCTTCCGATATCGAGAGGCGGAACGACGACAGGAGTTTCTGTATATCGCTATTCATACATTATCTCATCGGTCTTTTTAAGCGCGGAGTTGACCTCAAAGTCATAGTACGCGTTCGCCCCGTACTCCTTTTTCTGCGTATAGAGGAGCACGGCATCCTCGAAGTACCCTGAATTCTCCAGCACGAAGACGAACTCGGAGACTGACCTGTTGGACGCGGCGGTGCCGACGAACCGTATCCTTTTGCCGGCCTCGCCGTTGATGTCGGACGTTGATAGTGTCTTGAGCCATACGCCCCCGGGGATGTCGTTGCTGAGCCTTTTCAGCAATACCGGCCAGGCTATCCTCTTCTGCGCCAGCACGGCCGAGGCCTCGAAGTTATTCTTCAGCTCGGATTCGGCCTGGCGCACCTCCGCCAGCCGCCTTGAGAGCCGCTCATATTCCGAGCCCTTTGCGGCAAGGCTGTTTTTTTCCGCCGCGATGGATGCGGCAACCGCCCTCTTGCCGTGCAAGGCAACCCTCTGGTTGACGAATACGAGGAGGAGCGCGGCGGCGTAGACCGCGGCTACAGTCAGGAGCGCCTTCCTCCTCCTCCACGCCCTCCACTGCGCCTGGATGTCCTCAGGCACGAGGTTTATGCCTTTTACCGTCGTCATATCAGGTCCTTGTGGCCAGGCCGACAGCGATGCTCATGCACGGCGCTATCAGCCTGAGCCTCTCCTTATCAAAACCCGCGGGTATGCTTACCTTCCTGATCGGGTCGTCGACGAAGCTCTCTATGCCGAGCGTCTCGGTTATGAACCCGTCCATGCCCTTGAGGCGCGCGGTGCCGCCGCAGAGGAAGAGCCTGGCTACCGTGCCTTCCCTGAACTGGGCCTGGTAGTAATCGAAAGACCTGTGGAGCTCCCTGCAAAGCCCGGTCAGGTGGAGCGTCAACAGCCTCCTGGCCTCCGCGTCCGCCCCCTCCGGCGGATTGAGCCCGTAGGCAATCTTGTATTCCTCGGCAACGGACTCCTCCATGCCGAGCCCCTCGGCCAACGCGGCCGTCAGCTCTCTTCCGCCGAAGGGGATCTCGCGGGCGAACATAAGTCTACTGTTCTTCATTATCACAAGGGTGGCCTTTGTGGCGCCTATATCGACCATAGAGTAATTGACGCCGTCCTCCCATACGTTATTCAAGTCAAAGGCCGCGAGGAGCGCCGTAGGGGCGGCGTCGATGACCCTTGCCTCAAGGCCCGAGTCCTTGAAAAGCGCCATCAGGCCGTCGACCTCGCTCTTCTTTGCCGAGAACGCGATGACAGGGACGGTATTTTCAGCGGTCTTCCGAGCACCGGTGTAGGTGAAGTCCGAGACAAGGTCGTCGGGGGGAAGCCCCGTCTCCTTCCTGACCGCCCACTTTACCGCCTCCTTCATCTCATTTTCAGGCATGACCGGCACGCTGATATGGCTGAAGGAAAGGGAGCGCACGGACGCGAGGGCGCAGACCTTCCCGCCCTTTATCCCGTTGGACGCTATGAGCTCGGATATGAAGCCGGGGGGCAGCTTTCCGGTGGCGGCGTCCGGGCCGGAGGGGAGCCTGGAGTACGCGGCGGCCTTCAGGGTGTAGGAACCCTTTCCTCCCTTGAAGTACGCGATCTTTACCGAGGCCGACCCGATATCGACCCCTATGAGGTTACTGTCCAGGAAAGGCAGCATCATTTATCCGTTGTAAGAGGGCCTTTTCCATGGGCCGCGATCTTTGAGCGAAGCTGTCGCAGCTTCTTCTCGAACCCCTGCGGAAGCTGTCCCTGGTTTAAAGCCGCATACCTCTGGTAATGGGCCAGGGCCTGGCCGTACCTATTAAGCTTCTCCAGCGCGATAGCGAGGTTCAGATGCGCCTCCATGTAATCCGGCCTTAAAGACAGGGCCTTTTCATAGAGCTTGACGGCCCCGCCGTGGTCCGCTCTCAGGTCCTTGAGCGCCCCGTAATTATTGAGGGCCTCTGGATACGCCGGCGCAAGCTCAAGGGCCTTTTTGAACGACGGCTCGGCCTCGTCGTTCCGTCCGAGCGCCATGGACGCCAGGCCGTGGTTGTTGTAGAGGACCGCGTCTTTCGGGTACTTCTCCATCGCGGCCTTGAACTCCCTTATGGCGTCCTGGTACTGGCCGGCCCTGTAGAGTTCCACGCCTTTCCCGTTAAGCAAGGCGGGCTCATCAGCGGATGACTGCGCCGACTCCCGCTGTACCGGGGCCGCGGGAAATGGCCTTACGGCGATAGGGGCGTGCCTTCGGTACATGATATATGACAGGACACCTGCCGCGAAGAGTACGGCTATAAGCGCGCCCGTCAATACGATGCGCTTATCCGTCCGTTTACCTTTCAAGGCCGCGGATACGGGCCTGTCCTCTTGCGCGCCCGCGCCGTGCCGCACGCCTTCCACCTTCTTCAATGCCTCGTGTATCAGACTCATCGGGTTTTATGGCTCCGTATGCGGATGCGGCTATTTGAGATACAGACGCAGCGCCAGGATGACAAAAGCTATCAGACAGGCCGATACGGCAAGGTGGGGAACGTAATTCAAGTACAGGCCGGTCCGCCTGACTTCATTGTCCTTGCCCTGGGCGAGGTAGCCCTCTTTTTTAAGCTCATCGAGCGCCTTTCCGGCGGACTCCCCGTCCACCGTCCTCTTATCATCGACAAAGGCCGCCGTCAGCGCCCTGTCCGAGATGATGTTGATAAGACGCGGTGTGCCGCGGGCCTCCTTGCAGATGAGGGCGAGCGCCTCTTCGCTGAATTCAACCGCGCCCCTCCCTCCCGCCACCAATATGCGGTTCTGGATGTAGCCCCTGGTCTCTTCAGGGGCAAGCGGGTCGAGTTCGCACCTTACTATTATCCGCTGGTTGAGCTGCCGTAGCTCCGCCATGTTGAGCTTGTCCCTGAGCTCCGGCTGGCCCACGAGGACTATCTGGAGAAGTTTTTCCTTCTCCGTCTCGAGGTTTGAAAGCAGCCTGACCATCTCAAGGGCGTTGGGGCTCAAGTCCTGGGCCTCGTCTATTATGACAACGGCGGAGCCCCCTCTGGAGGCGGTCTCCAGAAGGAACTTGTTGAGTCTGTCGAGGTGTCCCTTGACCGTATCCCTGCTGGCCCTTATGCCGAAGTCCGCGGTTATTGATTTAAGAAGCTCGAAGTCGGAGAGCAGCGGGTTCAGGATGAGCGCGCTCTCGGTCTTTTCCGGGAGCCTCTCAAGGAGCGCCATGCAAAGGGTCGTCTTGCCCATGCCGACCTCGCCGGTAAGGAGCATGAAGCCCTTCTTTTCGGAGATGCCGAACAGGAGGAGGTCCAACGCCTCCCCGTGCTTCCTGCTGAAGTAGAGGAACTTAGGGTCAGGGGTTATGTGGAAAGGGCGTTCGTTCAGATAATAGTACTTTTCGTACACCGCTGCGTCCCCCCGCTATCAATCTGTTGAAGAACACGATTGTTAAATGACGGCGACTTCTTTGGCGATATGGATTTGCATTTATCCCCTGGAGCCAGGCCGGCATGGTCCCTGTCAACGTAGTATGGATGTTCGTCCCGGAGGAGGTGTGAGAAATAATCCTTAAATATTTTATACAGTTATAATGCCTCAGGGGGCAGTTTGTCAAGGATTTTGGGAGTCCCGCGATAAAAATGACCTTACGCTATCTTATCGGCCTTATTCCGCCCGTCTTTAGCGCAGTTCCGTCCATTCCAGAGTATTGAGCTTCGCTGTCCCGCACCCTGAGGACAGGGTTATCTTGTCCACAACGCTCCTGTACTGGTCGTTTGTCCCCGGGCTGACCGCGACCTCCGTAAGGTACATGCCGCTCTCAGGCGGAGGGCTTGAGTTGGCTATGGGCTCGTAGGACCCGGCGATGAAGGAAGCGGGCAGAGTGACCCCGCCTCCGGCCCCGGCGTTCGTCGTGGAGCCGAACACGAGGGTCTTTGTCGTGCCCGCCGGGATGACCCCGGCGGATGAAGAATCGAGGAAGGCCTTGTATATCGAACAACCGCCGACGGAGGAATCGTTGAACGCGAAGTAGCTGCTCGAATTGAGCGTCATCGATACGGCGCTCGTGTTCTTTACGGTGATGGAGAAGGAGACCTTGCCCCCGCAGCTTGAGGCCGTAGGGCTCAGAGAGTCCCAGTAGGCGATGTTGGGCTTCGTCCACCCGGTGAAGTCCACGGTGTCCGTGGCGGTAGTGCCCAGGTAAGATGCCGTGACAGTGGCTGACGTGTCAACCGTGCTCGCCGGCGAGATGAGGTCCACCTTCGCCTGGCCGGTCGAGTCGGTTACGGCGGTCGCGGACTCGAAGGTCCCGGCCGTGGAGGTGAATGTCACCGTCTTGCCGGATACCGGAGAGCCTGCGGAAGTGAGCGTGGCCGTGATGGAGTACCTCGAACTGCCGTCCGCGTAGATAGGGCCCGCCGGGGAATGTGAAAGAGAGAGAGCCCTCGCGGTCACGGTCAGGGATGAGGAAAGGGTCTCCGTAGCCCCGCCCCCTCCCCTCGCTATGACGGTCACCGGGAACGAGAGGGTCTTGTCCGAGGCCACGGTTTCGGTGGAGCTGAAGGTTATCGAAAAGGTCTTTGAGGTCCCCGGGGTTATGTCATACGCGCTCGCGTTGGAGGTGAAGGCCACGGTGGACGCGCACGATCCGCCCCAGTTGGCGGGGGCGGCGACGGAGCCGCAGTTCCAGTCGCCTCCTGAGGCTGGGGTCAGTATATCGACCTCCCTGATATCGTAGCCGCCGTTGTTCGAGACCGTCCATGATACGGCCACGCCCGCGGCGCCGCTTGAGACCGTAGTCGGGGATATCGCCACTGAGTAGCTCGATACAGTCCCGGAGTTTGAAGTGGCCGTGTTCGAGGTGACGGGCCCTGTGGCCGTAGCCGAGCCGCTCAGGCAGTACGCCTGAGCGGCTGTCCCGGTAATCTGGTAAGTCCACTGGAATATGCCTGAGCCCCCCGCCGGTATGCTCGATATGGACGTAGGAGACGGCCCGGAAACGAGCGTCTCGGCGGCCCCTCCCGGGCACGCGGTAAGCGCCGAAGGCGCGGCGTCTATTAGAGAAGCGGCGCCGTTATTCGTAACGGTCATCAGGGCCGTAACGTTCTGTCCGCTCGTTACGCTCGCTGGCGTTACCACGAGGGAAGCCGTGAAGCTGCCGATGGTTACGGTATTGGAGTTCGCGGTAACGGAAGTGACAGTGCCGGTAATATCCTTTGCCTGCGCGTATAAGTATACGCTTCCGGCGATGTCCGCGCTGTAGGTCCATATAAGAGTGCCGGTTGCGCCGCTTGCGAGAGTGAAGGCGGTCTTGTTGTATACGACGGCGCCTGTCGTGTGGCTCGTCGCGGTGGTGGCGTTGCATCCGCGGACGGCGCCCGTGAACGATGTAACGGTCTTTCCGGTATAGCAGATATCTTCGTTGTCTATCCTTATGACGCCGATGCTTGAGAATTCGTCGGTTGAGCCGGTGGTTATCGTGGTGTCGGATGCGCCGACGGAGCCGTTCAACGAGGTTGAGCCGTAATATGGCCCGGCCGTATTAGTTACTATCGCGCTGCTTGGAGCGGGCGGGGCCGGGTTTGAGGCGGGCCCCGACATGGAGACCGTTGATCTGTTGGTCATCTGCATGGACAACGTTATCACGCCGCCCACGCCCGTGGAGGAAGGGGTGGCGCTCAAGGCCACCGCAAGAGCCCTGCGCGTCCACGTCGGAAGGACGCCGTGGATAAATCCCGCGACCGCTATGTCGGTGAACGTATCGCCGGAGACGTCCGCGGCGGCGGAGAGCGGCAGCATCTTTATATTGAAGGTCAGGCCGGCCCCGGGAGCTATCTCGCTGCCGTTGCTCACGCTGGCGCACGCCCCGGTCCCCTGCCTGAGGGCGAAGGAGATCGAACCGGCCGTAGGGGCGCCGCTTACGCACCACCCGGACGGAGGGGTGGAAGCCGAGCTCAAGCTGTACTTGGCAGTATCGACCGTAAAGGTTATGCCGGTTATGGGGTTTGTGCTGGTAAGGTCGTTGGCGATAGTCACGGGCACAACCGCATCCGGGTCGCCCATCGTCACCTCGGTATTGATAGGCACCGTGGCGTTGAAGCTGTCGATGGCGGCGATGGAGCGGCCGAGAAAGACCAGGGCCACAAGGACCGCCATGACGACGAGTCCGGCCGGGCCGCTGAGGCGGAGTCTGGTCGAGAGCCGGTTTAACAAGGCTGCCTCCTGAAAGAGACGAATATCTCCCTGCGCGCATTCCCCGACTTGCCTGCGGATATCACGGCCCTGGCGTCGTTCGTGGTGGAGAACCCCGGCTTGTCCGGGTACGAGACGGCGAGGCTGTGAGCGCCCCCGGCGTTGCCTACCACCCTTACGGTGTAGGTCACCGTAGCCGGGAAAGAGCCGGGCTCCGGTATCCTGTACCTTATAGTCTCAGGGTTGTTGGACGTCACGGACGAGGCTACCGGCAGGGCGCCCGGAGTGGCGCAGGTCCCGAGGCCGACGAGGTCGGCGTTATAGAGCTCCACGCCGAGGTCGGCGGGGTTGACCGAGGGGTCCCACTTGACGCTTGCAAGGATAGTCCGAGCCGGGTTCGCGCCGGTATTGAGGAGTTGCGGGGTGATGGCGATGCAGTAGGGAGACGCCGTCGTCTGAGAAGGATAAGGGTCGTGCTGGAGTACCTCTACGTTGGCCGTGCCCCCGCCTATCGTCTTGTTGAGGTAGCCGCTGCTCCAGAGCCAGTTCGTCGAGGCAGGTGACGCATTGAGGCGCCCCATCGCCGCCTCGGCCGCTCCATCGGCTATAAAGAGGGCCCTGCCTGAGCCCACCTCACCGGTGAGTACCTCTACCCCGGTGGTAAAGAACGAGACGAATACCGCGCCGATGATGGAGAGGATCGACATTATCAGCACGACCGTCAGTACCGAGACGCCCTTCTGGCATTTAAACCAGTGCGCCATATTCATCAACGGAAACTCCTCGGGTGGATTGAGGTCTTGAAGTCCACGCTGTCCGCGCCGCTTGAAAGGGTGAAGCTGACGTCTATCATCCATATATCGCTCGGGGGTAACGCCGTTGAGCCGTCCTTTTTCTTGTATTCGAGCAATAAAGAACTTGCGTTGTCCGCCAGTATGTCCTCCGGGTCCGTTGCCGTGGAGCCCTGTCTCAATTTGATGGCCCCCGCATCGAGCCTGAACCCCCTTCCGGCGTAGCTTGTATTTACGAACCTTATCTCCGTACTCGTTATGGCGGTGATGTCTGTTGCCTGCGGCGCGCAGACGTTGCCCGCCGTGGTGCATTTTATCAGCCTCAGTTCGCGCGATATCCTCTCCATGGCGAGCGTGCCCTTGGCTACCAGGTCGCTGCGCGTATCGAGCACCTGGAACGACCTTGCGCCCTGGTATATGATGAACCCTATGGTGGAGGCCACTATGCCCATAAGGACGATAGACATCATCAGCTCTATGAGGGTGAACCCCTTGTCGCC
>JACRLF010000027.1 GCA_016235365.1 Deltaproteobacteria bacterium
GATAGGGGTCAAGCGAGCGAATAGAAATATATACTCCCTTACATGTTGAAGCTCCCCGCGGAAAAGCCGCGGCGAGCTTCAACGCCGAGACGACAAAGCAGATGGGACTTTTTCAGCAACCTGCTAATTAAACCGAAGGCTCTCCACCAGACCATGACCGACATACACTCTCAAAAGATACTCATCCTCGACTTCGGCTCGCAGTACACACAGCTCATCGCAAGGAGGATACGCGAGGCCGGGGTCTACTGCGAGATACACCCCTGCAACCGCGGGCTTGATTTCATCAGGTCGTTCAACCCGGCGGGGATAGTGTTCTCCGGAGGGCCGTCGAGCGTCTATGACAAGGGGGCGCCGCTGGTGCCGAAGGAGGTCTTCGGGCTCGGGGTCCCGGCGCTCGGCATCTGCTACGGCATGCAGCTGACGGCGAGGGTCTTGAAGGGCCGCGTCGAGCGCTCCAAAAAGAGGGAGTACGGCGGGGCCGACCTTTTAATAAACGACAGGAAGGACCTCTTCCACGGCATCAAGGCAAAGAGGGTGAGGGTCTGGATGAGCCACGGCGACAGGGTAGAGGCCCTCCCTCCGGGGTTTACCACCATCGCCCGGAGCAAGAACTCCGACATCTGCGCCATTAGGGACGCGAAGAGGCGGATATACGGGGTGCAGTTCCATCCCGAGGTCGTCCATACCCCAAAGGGCGGGAAGATGCTCGAAAACTTCGTCTTCCGTGTCTGCGGCTGCAAGCCGCTGTGGACCATGAGGTCCTTCATAGACTCCGCGATAGCCGATATAAGGGAGAAGGTCGGGTCCGACTGTGTAGTGTGCGGCATAAGCGGCGGGGTCGATTCCGCCGTGGCGGCGCTCCTCGTCCACAAGGCTATCGGGGACAACCTGACCTGCATATTCGTGGACAACGGGGTGCTCAGAAGGGGAGAGGCCGTCAAGGTAGAGGCCACCCTCAGGAAGAACTTCCGGATGAATATACGGCGCGTGGACGCCTCGAAGAGGTTCCTGGGCAAGCTCAAGGGGGTCTCAGACCCTGAGAAAAAGAGGAAGATAATAGGCAACGAGTTCGTGAGGGTCTTTGAGGAGGAGGCCGGGAAGATAAAGAACGTCAGGTTCCTCGCCCAGGGCACGCTCTACCCGGACGTCATAGAGAGCGTATCGTTCAAGGGCCCCTCGGCCACTATAAAGAGCCATCATAACGTGGGCGGGCTCCTCAAGAAGATGAGGCTCAAGCTCGTCGAGCCTCTGAGGGAGCTCTTCAAGGACGAGGTCAGAAGCCTCGGGCGCGAGATGGGGATGAGCGCGGAGATAATAGACAGGCACCCGTTCCCCGGCCCAGGGCTTGCCATAAGGATAATAGGCACGGTGACGGCGGAGAGATGCGATATGCTGAGGGCGGCCGACGGAATAGTCCTTGACGAGATAAAGAAGGCGGGTCTCTATAAAAAGATGTGGCAGGCCTTCGCCGTCCTCCTCCCGATAAAGACCGTGGGGGTGATGGGGGATGAGAGGACTTACGAGAACACCGTGGCGCTCAGGGCGGTTGAGAGCGTGGACGGGATGACCGCGGACTGGGTGAGGCTGCCGTACGGCGTGATGGAGAGGATATCGACGAGGATAATCAACGAGGTCAGAGGGGTGAACAGGGTGGTATACGACATAAGCTCGAAGCCCCCGAGCACCATAGAATGGGAGTGACAAGAATGGTAGAGGACCTGAAGGGCAAGGAGACGTGGCGGCTGTTCCGCATAATGAGCGAGTTCATCGAGGGCTTCGACGAGCTCTCCGACATAGGCCCCGCGGTGTCGATATTCGGCTCGGCACGGATAAACCAGAAGAACAAATACTACAAGACCTGCGTAAAGGTGGCGGATATCCTCTCGAAGAACGGCTACACGATAATCACGGGCGGCGGGCCTGGGATAATGGAGGCCGCGAACAGGGGCGCGGTGGCCAACGGCGGGACTTCCGTCGGCCTCAACATAACCCTGCCGATGGAGCAGAAGTCCAACAGGTATCAGACCAAGTCGCTCAACTTCAGGTACTTCTTCGCCAGGAAGGTCATGTTCGTCAAGTACGCCATAGGGTACGTCTGCATGCCGGGCGGCTTCGGCACAATGGACGAGTTCTTCGAGGCGCTAACGCTGATACAGACCCACAAGATATACCCCTTCCCGCTCATACTCTTCGGCTCGGAGTACTGGACGCCGCTCCTGGAGTTCATGCGGACGACCATGATAAAGTACAAGACCATAGACGACAGCGACCTCGCTCTCATTCGGCTCACGGACGACCCCATGGAGGTGCTCGACATCATCAACAAACATATGGACAGGAAGATGATGTACATAAAAAGCGCGTCCGAGATGAAAAAGGACGCCGCTCAGCCTAAGCTCAAAAAGACGAACAGAGGCAAGGGGAGGTGACCCATGGAGACCGAAGAGCTTAAAAGGGTGACGGTGGCGCTCGAGGAGGAGCAGATAGAGAAGCTCAAGGAGCTGGCCGAGGAGTACAGGAAAAAGCTCGGACAGAGATGGACGCTCGCGGCCATGGTCAGGGTCGCAGTGGGGGACTTCCTCACGAAGATGGGCAAGATGACGTAAAGGAGCCGCGCGGACATGAAAAAAATCTCGGCGCTTGTCGTTTCAGCGGCCCTCTTCCTCACCGGGTGCGTCTTCGTGAACCTGCCCGCGGTGACCCCGCTCGTTGAAAAGACGATAGGCGGCAGCGGTGCGGACAAGGTGCTCATCGTCGATATCTCCGGCGTCCTGACGGACGAGACGCGCGGGGGGGTACTCGGCATCCAGACCGAGGCCAACCTCACCGCGAGGATTAAGGAGGAGCTTACAAACGCCTCCGGGGACAGGGCGATAAAGGCCGTGGTCCTGCGGATAAACACCCCCGGCGGGTCCGTGACCACGTGCGACATCATAAGCCACGAGATAAATAACTTCAGGAAACAGAGCGGAGTCAAGGTGGTGGCCGAGCTTATGGACGTCGCCACTTCCGGCGGGTACTACATCGCCAGCTCGGCGGACAGGATAGTCGCCCATCCGACGACCGTCACCGGGTCCATAGGGGTGGTGGCGTTCAACCTCAACGCCAGCGGCCTGATGGAGAAGATCGGGGTTACGAACCAGACCGTAAAGTCCGGGGACAAAAAGGACATGGGCTCGCCCTTCAAGCCGATGACAGAGGAGGAGAGGCGGATACTCCAGTCCGTGATAGACGGCATGTACGAGAGGTTCCTCGACGTGGCGGCCGAGGGGAGGAAGGGCGTTGTATCGAAGGCTGAGATAAGGAAGGCGGCCGACGGCAGGATATATACCGCCCAACAGGCGTTGGACCTCAAGCTGATAGACTCGGTGGGATATCTCGATGACGCGGTGGAGGCCGCCAAAGGGCTCGCCGGGATCAAAGAGGCCCGGCTTGTAACGTACGCCGGGCCGCGTGACTACAGGAACAATATCTACTCAAGCGCGGCCCCGAAGACCTCCGCCACCTTGAGCCTCATCAACATAGACCCTTCCATCTACGGCAAATTCGGCATGAACTTCATGTACGTCTGGATGCCTTGAGAACGCCTGGCGACAAGCCCGCAGCTCCCTTGGGCGTATTGGGAGCCACAGGACGCCCGGCTGAAACCCCTACTTCTTCTCCGCCCCGTCCTTGTCCCCCTTGACTTCTTTTGGTTCTTTTACTCCCTTCTGGTCCTTCTCTTCTATCGTCTTCTTGACGTCGGTCTTTGCCGCAGGCCCTACGATTGAGATGGTGTAGGCGTTGAGGGTTATGTACCTGCGCGCCGCCTGGAGCACGTCCGAGGCGGATACGGCCTCTATCTTCTTGGGATAGGTCCTGGAGAAGTCGTAGCCGAAGCCGAATAGCTCGTTGTTGGCCATGTCGGCGGCCTGGCTCGATACCTGCTGCAACCCTATCTCGTAGCCGCCGATAATGGAGTTCCGGGCCCTCTTGAGCTCTTCCGGGCTCACCTTCTCGTTGGAGATGTCCTTCAACTCCTTCAGTATCCCCTCTATCGCGGCGTCCTTTTTCTCAGGGGCGCAGGCTATGTACACGGCGAATACGCCAGGGTCAGCCGCCTCTTTTGAAAACGCGCTCAATGCGTAGGCAAGGCTTTGTTTGTCCCTCAGGTCTAAAAAGAGCCTGCCGCTCTGGCCGGAGAGGACTTCGGAGAGCACCTTCAGCGCGTACCTGTCCTCGCTGTTTATCGCGGCGCCCAGAAAACCGATGCCGATGTTCGTCTGCGCCTTGTCCTTTACGGCGCCGGTGGAGCGTATGGCGGTCTGGCGCTTTTCAACCGGCGGGGCCGGCAGTTTTGAGGGCGGCCTCTTTAAGCCCTTGAACAGGGCCGTGACCCTCTCTATGGCCTGGTCCGCGTCCACGTCCCCGGCGATGGCGAGCACCATGCGGTCGGGCGCGAAGAACTCCTCGTACCGCCTTATGACGTCATCCCGGCTGAAGGCGTTGACCGTCTCTAACGTCCCAGTTGTCGGCATGCCGTAGGGGTGGTCCTTGTACAGGTCCCTGTAGAGGAGCTTGAAGGTATAGGCCGGGAGGTAGTCCTCCTGCCTGTTGATGGCGGCGATGGTCTCCTTCCTCAGCTTTTCGACCTCGGCGTCCGGAAAGGCCGGATTAAGCGCGACGTCGGCGAATATCTCAAGCCCCCTGTCGAAAAAATCGGAGAGGAAGCTTCCGGAAACCCCTACGGTATTCCAGCCGGAGAATCCGCTTACGCTCCCGGCCATGTCTTCAACGTCCCTGGCGATATCCTCCCTCGACCTCTTTTGGGTGCCCCGCGTCAGCATGGACGCCATGAAGCCGCTCAAGCCGTTTGTCCTGGCGTTCTCGAACCGCAGGCCGCCGGGGAACGCGGCGTAAAACGACAC
>JACRLF010000028.1 GCA_016235365.1 Deltaproteobacteria bacterium
CCTGGCAAGGGGCTCTGTGCCGGAGTAGCGGATAAAGACCCTGCCCCTGTTCTTAAGCCTCTGTTCGGCGCGGGAGAGGGCCGCCGCTACGGAGGGGATGTCCTTTATCTCTTTTTTCTCCCTTATCCTGACGTTCAGGAGTATCTGCGGATAATTCTTCATCACCTTCGCGAGCTCGGAGAGCTTCCTGCCATCCTTGACCATCCTCTTGAGCACCTGGAGCGCCGAGATTATGCCGTCCCCGGTCGTGGTGTGGTCGAGGAAGATGACGTGGCCGGACTGTTCTCCGCCGAGGTTATACCCTTCCCTGAGCATCTCCTCCACGACGTACCTGTCGCCGACACGGGTCCTTACCACGCGGCCCCCCGCGGCCTCGACGGCCTCGTCGAGGCCGGAGTTGCTCATTATGGTGGCGACGAGCGTATTTTTTTTCAAGGACCCCTCCTTTAGCATCGCGATTGCGTTTATCGCCAGGAGGTAGTCGCCGTCCACGACGTTGCCCAGCTCATCCACCGCTATGCACCTGTCCCCGTCCCCGTCGAGCGCGAACCCTATGTCTGCGCCCGAGTCCTTCACGGCCTTGCTCACGTTTTCCGGGTACATGGCGCCGCAGTTGTCGTTGATGTTCTCGCCGTTCGGCTTTACCGATATGGGTATCACCTCGGCCCCTAACTCGTAGAATACCGCCGGGGCGACCCTGTATGCCGCGCCGTTGGCGCAGTCCACCGCTATCTTGAGGCCGTCGAGGGTCAGATCCTTGGGGAACGAGTTCTTCGTGAAGACCACGTATCTGCCTATGGCGTCGTCCACCCTGTATGCCTTGCCCACCTCTCTGGCCGTGGGCCTGTGGCTCGGGTCATGGTTCTCGTATATGAAGTCCTCTATGAGAAGCTCCACCTCGTCCGGGAGCTTCAGCCCGTCCCTTGAGAAAAACTTTATGCCGTTGTCGTGGTAGGGGTTGTGCGAGGCGGAGATGACGACCCCGGCGTCGGCCCTCATGCTGGAGGTCACGAACGCTATCCCAGGGGTGGGCAGCGGGCCGACCATGAGGGCGTCGACCCCCATCGAGCATATCCCGGCCATCATCGCGCTCTCGAGCATGTAACCTGATAGGCGGGTGTCCTTGCCTATCACTATCCTGTGCCGCCTGTTCTCTTTCTTGAAGACATAGGCTATGGCCCTGCCGAGCTGGAGCGCCGTCTCGGAGGTCATCGGCTCTATGTTGGCTATCCCCCTTACGCCGTCGGTCCCGAAAAGCCTCTTTTTCAAGCTCATGGACGTCTACCTCGCTTTGAAGCTCCCCGCGGCTTTTCCGCGGGAAATCTTCGATATGTAAGGAAACAATTTCTATTCGCTCGCTCGACCCCGCATCAAGCCGCGGTGAATGCGCTCGCAATGCATGTTCAATTTAATTTGACGTTCCGGCGCCACCGGGGGTTTGAGGCCCCTGGCGGCTTCATTCGCATGTCAAGCGATCAAACGCCGCCCCTTATCGCGTCCGCCATGTTGAGAGCCATGCGGGCCTCTTTCACGTCATGCACCCTCAGGACGCTCGCGCCGTTCAATGCCGCGGCCACTGCCGCGGCTATCGTCCCCATGAGCCTGTCTTCAACCCTGGCGCCGAGGGCCGCCCCTATGAACGACTTGCGCGAGGGGCCAAGGAGTATGGGCGCGCCGAGCGTCCTGAACTCACGGAGGTTCCTGATAAGCTCGAGGTTTCCCTCACTCGATTTGCCGAACCCGATGCCCGGGTCTATGATTATACTCTCCCTCTCTATACCGGAAGAGACCGCGTAATCCATCCTCGCCATCAGGTGGTTGTATACCTCGGAGACCAGGTCCTTATACACGGTATCCTCCTGCATGGTGGACGGGGTCCCCCTCATGTGCATCAACACGACGGCGGCCTTGAACTCGGCGCAGACCCCGGCCATCGCGGCGTCCATGCCGAGGGCGCTCACGTCGTTGACCATCCCGGCCCCGGCAACGAGCGCGGCCCTGGCCACCTCCGCCTTGGTGGTGTCTATCGAGACCGGGACGCGCTTTGAGGCGATTGCCTCGACGACCGGCACGACCCTATCCATCTCCTCGGCAACTCCGACGGGGAGAGCCCCGGGCCTTGTGGACTCCCCGCCGACGTCTATGAAGTCCGCGCCCTCCTCGAACATCTCAAGGCCGCGCTCCACGGCCCTGCCCCTCTCAATGAACCTGCCGCCGTCGGAAAAAGAGTCCGGGGTGACGTTCAATATGCCCATTATCATCGTGCGGGGGCCGAACTCCCACTCCCGCCCCCCGCCCTTTACAATGTAGCTCCTCTTGTTGAGGTTCCCTATCGCCTCGGCCAGCGAGAGGCCCACTTCAGGCAAGCCGAAGGACTGTACGCTGAGCTTGTCTATTGTGGCCTCGAACTGCCTGGCGGTCCCGGACAGGAGCGCGTCGGTAGACCCGACCGAGCATGAGGCCGCGCCTTTGGCCACGGCGGCCTCGGCGCCGATGGAGAGCATGTCCTGTTTTAAAACGTTGGCCTGCGCCGGGGTAAGTCCCTCGACCCTCAGGTTGTAATGGAACTGCTTGGGGGCCATTATCCTTATCCCGGCCGGGTCTACCCCTATGCGCTCCATCTCTCTCCAGGCACGCTCAACGGCCCTTATGTCAAGAAACCTTACAGGGAACTTCAATGGCTTCTCCGTCAAAGATATCGCGAAAAAATGGACCATCAGCGGACTGAAAACCCAAGGGCGTTAAGAACGCTAAAACAATGAACTCACTATGGACGAAAAACCCACGGCGCATCAGAACGCTAAAACAATGAACCCTCTGCGGACTGGAAACCCGCGGGGTTTCAGAACACTAACAGGTTGTTGAAAAACCCTCGCGTCCGTTCAGGCTGTTGAAGTTCCCCGCGGCTTGCCGCGGGGAATCTTCGACATGTAAGGAAGTATCTATATCCGATTCGCTCGCTTAGCCCCGCTAACCAAGCTGCGGGCTGGGCGCTCGCTATGCATGTTCAAAAAGCTCCCGACCCACGCCACTTGGCGGACGATGACAACGCAGTAGATGGACTTTTTCAACAGCCTGCTAAAAAGACGATAGCGACCGCCCGATTACTCATCCCCTCCGGGCCTCTGTATGCGAGAGGGCCGGAAACGAAAGAAACCACGTCAGACAAGAAAACGGGATATTATCGATCAGAAGGGGATAGCAAAACCCCCGCCTGCAAGGAAGCGGCGGGGGAGTAATTCGAGGCGTCATGGGGCCTGCTTAATCGGGTGCGCGTCTTGCCGCGCCCCAGGTTATGCGGGCTTTATGGCCATGCCGAGCCTGGCGGCGCTTCCGGGCTGGACGACGTCAGGTTTGGAGTCGCCGACCGGCGCGTCCCCTGCCTTGGGCAACCCCCCGGTCCCACCGGAGAATATGAGCCTGTCTATCTCCTCCGCGTCGAGGACCTCTTTTTCGAGCAGGGCCTTGGCAACCCTCTGCAGCGCGTCCACGTTCGACTCGATGAGCTTCTTCGCCTTTTCATAATTCTCGGTGACTATCCTTCGTATCTCGGAGTCTATGTCCTCGGCGGTCTCCTCGCTGAAGTCCCGCCTCTGGCTCATCTCCTTGCCGAGGAATATATGCTCCTCTTTCTTGCCGAAAGTGAGGGGGCCGAGCTTCTCGCTCATGCCCCATTCGCAGACCATCTTCCTGGCGAGCTCGGTGGCCCGCTCTATGTCGTTGCCCGCGCCGGTCGTCATGTGCTTGATGACTATCTCTTCGGCGGCCCTGCCGCCCATGAGCACGGCTATGTTGTTGATGAGGTATTGCTTGCTGTATGTATGCCTCTCGTCTATCGGGAGCTGCTGTGTCAGGCCGAGCGCCATGCCCCTGGGGATTATGGAAACCTTGTGTATGGGGTCCGTGCCCGGGGTGAGCCGCGCCACCAGGGTATGTCCGGCCTCATGGTATGCGGTATTGGACTTCTCGGTATCGCTTATTATGAGGCTCCTCCTCTCGCTTCCCATGAGGAGCTTGTCCTTGGCGTCCTCGAACTCTATCTTGCCTATCTTATCCTTGCCCCTCCTGGCCGCAAGGAGCGCCGCCTCGTTGACCAGGTTCGAGAGGTCCGCGCCGGAGAACCCCGGCGTGCCGCGCGCCACGACCTCGAGGTCGACGTCTGGGGCAAGAGGCGACTTGGAGGCGTGCACCTTGAGTATCTCCTCCCTGCCCTTGATGTCGGGCTTTGGCACAAGGACGTTCCTGTCGAACCTGCCCGGCCGGAGCAGCGCCGGGTCGAGCACGTCCGGGCGGTTGGTGGCCGCTATTATGATGACCCCGTCGTTGCTCTCAAAGCCGTCCATCTCGGCGAGGAGCTGGTTCAGGGTCTGCTCCCTTTCGTCGTGTCCGCCGCCGAGCCCGGCCCCCCTGTGCCTTCCGACCGCGTCTATCTCGTCTATGAATATTATGCAGGGCGCGTTCTTCTTGCCCTGGACAAAGAGGTCCCTTACGCGCGAGGCGCCCACGCCGACGAACATCTCCACGAAGTCGCTGCCGGATATCGAGAAGAACGGCACCCCGGCCTCCCCGGCTATGGCCTTGGCGAGTAGCGTCTTGCCTGTCCCCGGCGCGCCGACAAGGAGCACGCCCTTGGGGATGCGGCCCCCGAGCCTGGTGAACTTCTTCGGGTCCTTGAGGAACTCTATTATCTCCTCCACCTCGTCCTTGGCCTCTTCTATGCCGGCCACGTCCTTGAACGTCACCCGGTGCTGGTTCTCGGTAAGGAGCCGCGCCCTCGATTTGCCGAAGCTCATGGCCTTGCCCCCGCCGCCCTGCATCTGGCGCATGAAGAATATCCATACGCCGATGAGGAGCACCATCGGGAACCACGACACGAAGATCGTGCCCCATGACGGGGTGTCCACGACGGGCTCGGCGGTTATCTTCACGCCGCTTGAGCGGAGCTTGCCAACAAGGTCCGGGTACTGCGGGGAATACGTCCTGAACTGCTTGCCGTCCTTGTATTTGCCCGCGAGTTCGTTGCCCTGGATAACGACCTCGGCGACGTTGCCCTTTTCGGTCTCGGCCATGAAGTCGCTGAATGTGACCCTCTCGGCGGACGGCTGCTTGTAGTTTATAAGGTTATACATGAGAACGCCCGTGGCGATGATGATGAGCCACATGGCTATGTTCTTATACAGTTGATTCATCTTAAGGATCCTCTCTGTGCATGACGAAGATATTGTAGAGCGTCCCGCCCGCAGCCTGTATCGGTAAATAGAGCGCCTCTTTAAATAGGGGCACTTGAAGCTCCCCGCGGCTTGGGCTTGGGGCGATTCATAAACGGCTTTTCCTCCATCCCGCGCCTCTCAGGGCGAAAAAAAATTTTCTCACATATTAAACCATTTTACAATAGAAATATTTCATGAAAACCGGCATATAAGAGCCGTCTTTATACAGTTGTCACACGTCCGGGGACGGTTCTCCCGCCTTTAGCGGCGTGGCGGTTCGTCCTGTTCTCCCCCGCCTTGCCCATCCTGCCGTAGGCCGCCTTTGCCACGGACGCGCTGTAGAGGAATATGTTTACGGAGTAGTAAATCCATACGAGCAGCACCATTAAGGTCCCCAGGGAGGCGTAAAATACGCTATAGGCGGCGAAATTGGATATGTACCAGGTGAAGAGGTGCTTTGCCGCCTCCCAGAGGAGCGTAAACACGATGCTCC
>JACRLF010000029.1 GCA_016235365.1 Deltaproteobacteria bacterium
ACATGGGGGACCGGCAAATGGGATAGTTATTTCACCTGCGACCCATCTGTTATCCGTGGCGAATTCATAAATCCAGAGAATGGTAATGCCTATTCGCATGCTATGTATTATACTGCGACGGACAGAAGCGATGGTACAAATAACAAAATCGGGCTCGCTTTTTCGAACGATGGCATTACTTGGGAGAGATTATCAAGACCTGTCATTGCTCCACAAGTGAACGCAACATCAGGCTACGGTGCCGGACAAGCCGCGACCTACAACATCAATGCTAAAGCAGGTATTTATGTATTCTACACGGATACTTCAACGAATTTGGGTTCTCGGGTGTGGGTACGCTATACATCAAATGGTATAGCTTTTGGCCCCCCGGTCTTGCTTTCTAATCAAGGAGTGCCTCTTTCTTACAACTCTGACTTTGCCTATGATTATAATTCAGGATATTTCTACGCTGCGATTAGCCTTCTCCCTCGACCTGTCGACAGGGAGACATATCGCTTTGTCATAGCCAGGATGCCTGCTAACGATCTGCTCAATGGCCATGGTGTTTGGGAGGCACTTGCCACTGTCGACACCGGTGTAACTGGCTATTATCTTAACCATAGTCCAGGCTTATTGCGCGATTATTATGGCAACCTTACGCCATGGTTGCCAGCAATAGAAGTCTACTTTTCAGAAGGTACGAATGACCCTGCTACATGGGATCTAACTTGGGTGATATGGAGTCCATGATAAAGATTAATAGCCTGTTGTCCAGATCATAGAATAAGTAACTATGTTCACGGCCGTATATTGTTCTCCTGTCTTTAGCCCGATGGCAGGGGTATTGCGGGCCGTTCACACCGGAACCCCCTGGGGCTTGAAAGCCCCAGGGGGTTCCGGAACGCCAACAGTTTGCTGAAAAACTCCAGCCTCACGTCAGGCCGCTAAAATTAAAAAGATATAAACATATTTTAAGATGGATTTAAGGTTTAAGGTATATAATCCCGGATACTGGTATGGATGACAATGCTCAAAAAGAACAGGGACAGAAAGACCTCCCGCCGCTCGATTTTTCCACATTTATCCTTTCGCTTTCGACCTCTGTGCTCATGAACCTCGGGGTAGTTGAAAACCCCATTACAGGGAAGACGGAAAAAGAGCCTGCCGCCGCCCAGCAGACCATAGACCTTATATCGCTCTTGCAGGAGAAGACCAGGGGCAACCTTTCGCCCGAGGAGGAGAACCTCATGAACGAGGTATTGAAGGAGCTTCGCCTCTGGTACGTGAAGGAGGCCGGGGGATAGGCATTGCGTGCGGAGCGCCCGCGGGGTAGCCGCGGGGAGCTTCAATCTTTACATATGCGTCTTATACGCAACAGGCCCGCTATTAGTATTAAGGGGGCCGCGCTAAACACACCGGAAGCGGATAGATTATAAGGAGAGGAAATGAGCCAAAAAAACAACAGGTTCGGGATAAAGACGGTCTTGATCGTGGCGGTCGTGTCGATAATCGCGGGTATAGCGATAACCATGCGGCTCGATATGACGAGCCTTACAACCGCGCAGGTCTTCTGGAAGGACGCGCCCTCTTCGGCCCCTGAGGGGCATCCGGCCGCGGGCGCGGCCGTACCGAATTTCGTAGACCTGGCAAGCAGGCTCTCCCCGTCGGTCGTGAACATCTCCACCACGCAGGTCATAAAAGAGAGGCCGGTACCGTTCCCGGAGTTCAAGGGGCCGTGGGATGACTTCTTCGGCGATGACCTCGACAAGTTCATGCAGGAGGGGCCCAAGGGCAGGGAGCTCAAGAGACAGAGCCTCGGGTCGGGCTTCATAATAAACAAGGAAGGCTACATACTGACGAACTATCACGTCATAGAGAACGCCACGGAGATTATAGTAACGTTCTCGGAGGATAAGAAGGACTACAAGGCCAGGGTTATCGGCCAGGACCAGAAACTCGACATAGCCCTAATAAAGGTCAAGGCCGACAAGGACCTGCCGGCGGTCTCGCTCGGCAACTCCGACAGCCTGCAGATAGGCGAGTGGGTCCTTGCCATCGGAAACCCCTTTGGCCTGGGCGGCACCGTCACCGCCGGGATAGTGAGCCAGAAGGGCAGGATCATCGGCGCGGGCCCCTATGATAACTTCATACAGACCGACGCCTCGATCAACCCCGGCAATTCCGGCGGCCCGCTTTTCAACGTAAGGGGCGAGGTCGTCGGCATCAATACCGCGATAATAGCCGGGGGCCAGGGCATAGGCTTCGCCACCCCGGTGAATATGGCCAAAGAGGTGCTCCTACAGCTTAAAGAGCGCGGGAAGGTGACAAGGGGGTGGATAGGCGTAAGCATCCAGGAGTTGACCCCGGAGCTCGCCGCGTCGTTCGGCCTCAAGGATACAAGGGGGGCGCTCGTCTCTTCGGTAACGCCCGGAGACCCGGCCGACAAGGCGGGGCTGAAGGCGGGCGATATCATCGTGTCGTTCGACGGCAAACCGATAAACGAGCTCTCAGACCTGCCGAGGACGGTGGCCGCTACGCGCCCGGGCAAGAACGTCGAGCTCAAGGTACTGAGGGACGGCAAGGAGAAGACCCTGCTCATAACGGTGTCCATGAGGAAAGAGGAAGAGGCGGCCGCGGAGGAGGCGCCCACGGAGGAGAAAGAGGCTACGCCGGACAAGAGGTTCGGGCTCTCTGTGCAGCCGCTGACACCTGAGATAGCTAAAAGGCTCGGCATTGCCGGGACCGAAGGGGTCATTATAAGCTCGGTCAGGCAGGACGGCCCGGCCGCCGCCGTCGGGTTGAGGCGCGGGGACGTCGTAAAAGAGATAGACCGTAAGCCCATAAAGAACATCAAGGACTACAACAGGGCGCTTACCGCCGCCGAGAAGAACGACTCGGTGCTCTTCCTCGTCATGAGGGGCAGCAATACACTCTACGTGGTAATAAAGCCCAAAGGGTAAACGCTTACTGCCGGCGCGCCCCATATGAAAGCATGACAAGCCCCTCCCTTTCGGGAGAGGCTTGCAGTTCCGCGTTCGTGCTCCCGGAAAACGGCAGATAACGGAAAGGACGGAGAACATAGTGGCGCTCTACGTGGTCGCCATGACAGGCGCAAGCGGCGCAATATACGGGTTGAGGATTATCGGGGAGCTTCTAAGGAGGGGGGATGACGTTGACCTTATCATCTCCCCTTCGGGTTTTCTGATATTGAAAGAGGAGGCGGGCCTCGACATAAAGGGCAAGGGCGTTGCCGCGGACATAAGGTCATATCTGGAGGCGCCGCTGGGCAGGGGGGGCAAGAGGGGTGGAGGGAAAAGGCCGGCCCTTAAAGGCAGGCTCAACTTCTTTCCTTCCGATGACCTCACGGCTTCCTGCGCCAGCGGCTCGGCAGGGGTGGAGGCGATGGTCGTATGCCCTTGCTCCATGGGCACCCTGGCGCGTATAGCCTCTGGCGCCTCCACCAACCTCATAGAGAGGGCCGCGGACTGCGCGCTCAAAGAGGGAAGGACGCTCGTGGTCGTGCCGTGGGAGACCCCGCTCAATACCATACACCTCGAGAACATGT
>JACRLF010000018.1 GCA_016235365.1 Deltaproteobacteria bacterium
ATGGGCGGGCTTGCAAGGAAGATGCCCGCCACCTTCGTCCTTTACATGATAGGGGGGTTTTCAATATCCGCCTTCCCGCTCTTTGCCGGCTTCGTAAGCAAGTCGATGATAGTGTCCGCCGCGGCTCACGAAAAATACGAGATGGTCGCGCTGCTCCTCATGCTGGCCTCTTCAGGCACCCTTCTCTCAACTACGTTGAAGATACCGTATTACATGTTTTTTGGCAAAGAAAAGTTCGCCGAGACAAAGGAGATTCCGTTGAATATGCTCGTTGGCATGGGCATAGCGGCGTTCCTGTGCATAGGGATAGGCGTATACCCCGGGCTGCTTTATTCGATCCTTCCCTTTGAGGCCGGTTACGAGCCCTATACGCCGGAACATATCACGGGTTCCCTCGGCATTCTCGTATTTACAGCCCTTGCGTTTTTCCTCGTTGCCAGGAAAATCAAGCTCACGGATACCGTTAACCTTGACACGGACTGGTTCTACAGGAAAGGCGCGGCGGCCTTCATGTGGGTCTTGAACAAACCCTTTTCAAAGGGCCTGGAGGTTTCATACGGGATATTCTTTGACGCGATTCCGAAGTGCCTTGTCTATTTCGCCAGGAACCCGCTAATGATGACGGAGATTATCGCGGGCAAGATCCTTTGCGCCTTCAGCGGCAGGGGATGCCGTCTTGAGGAGACGGTGAAAGGGGAGATGGCTGCTTACCCCGCTGACATCATAAAGCACTGGCCAATCGGCGCTACCATCCTTTGGGTCACTATATTCCTGTTGATTTCAGTCTTTTTATATCAGTAGCGTCCGTAAAAAATCACAAAAGACCCTGCTTGATTCCCTCCGCTACCCTCTAACAGGGTGTTGAAAAACCCTCGGTCCGGTTCTGGAACAGACGCGCCGCCTATGATTGAAACGTTGTCAATCCCTACATCATATCCCGAACCCGCGAGGCCAAAGAAACGGATTGACACGTCGGCGCCTTCGCGGCGGAGAATTTCAACCGCTGTTGATTTTTGTCATATTCACTATTACACTATTGTTGCAGAATATAGGCATATGTAATATGATAAAAGCTCAAGGAGGCGGCGGTATATGGAAAAGACTATGAACGTAAAGATACTCGACGTGAGGGATATAGCGCCCAGGGAGAGGCACCCCATGATCTTCGACACCTTCAAGGGGCTTGAACCCGGCGAATCATTTATCCTCATAAACGACCACGCGCCAAAGCCGCTGCTCTACCAGTTCCAGAACGAGCACGACGGCGAGTTCGACTGGTGGCCGCTGGAGGAGGGCCCGGAGGCCTGGAGGGTCGAGATAGCGAGAAGGACGGAGCCAGACCCGGACAGGACGGTAACGGAGTACCTCCAGACCGACCACAGGAGGCTCGACGGCATATTGAACAGGTTCCAGGGCTCGGTAAAGGAAGGGAGATGGGAGGACGCCTCAAGGGAGTTCAGGGAGTTCAACCACGGCCTCAGAAGACACATCAGGATAGAGGAGTCGATACTCTTCCCGGCGTTCGAGGAGAAGACCGGTATGCACGACAGCGGTCCGACCTTCGTCATGCGTATGGAGCATAAGGAGATACACGAGCTCCTCGACAGTATCCTCGGCTCCGCCGACGCGAGGGACGAGGCCGGCGTGGACGAAGGCGTTTACGCCTTCACCAACGTCCTGGCGAACCACAACATGAAGGAAGAGAACATACTCTACCCCGAGTCCGACGCGTTCCTGTCGAATGCCGAGAGGGCGCAGGTAGTGAAAAGGGCCCAGGCCCTGTAGAGGGGGGTTTGCGGCGCCGGCAGCCGGCGGGTCACCGGCCTTTTCCGCGGGAGATTTTTTTCCGTATACGGGCAAGCCGCGGGGAATAAGACCTGAAGGTAAGTCAAGAATAAATCCTGACAGAGGGCGGCATGAAAGAGGTCTTTATCTTAATCGGCGTCGTGGCGATATGGGTAATACTCAACAGTTACGTCCTGCCGCGGCTTGGGGTCCCGACCTGAACGTCATCGACCGCATGCTCTGCCGGGTCCCGGCAGGATAAGAAAAAGTGCAGGGAAGACAGGCCGGAGGAATAAGGGGCATTGAGCCCTCCTTCGGGGAGCCAGGAAAAAGAAGGGGTTGGCCCTGAAAGGGGTTGCCCCTTTTTTATTCTCTCTTAGGGCTAATGCCCCTCGGCTTGCCGCGCTCTTGCAAGAGAGTTTTTTTGCGCGCTGCCGCGCGCCTTCGTGGTATTGGCTTTGCTCGCTGTCGATCGGGCTCGCGGTAAAACACGAAGCCTGCTTGCCCGCTCTCCTTTATGCCCGCTACGCAATACCCCTTGTATTTTGTTGAAAACAATACAAAGGCCTGCTTGCAATGAGGTTGAGATTTTCAAGATACCCCCAGCTTGCTGCGGGGTAGTTCATTATGCCGTGGATGTAGCGTAAAGTAGAAAATCCCTTTTCATATCGCCTCCGGCAGCCCCTTGAGCTCGCTCAGCCTGAATACAGGGCCTTCCTGGCAGACATAGACGCAATTTATCTGGCAGTGTCCGCACTTGCCAAGCCCGCACTTCATCCTCCGCTCCAGGGAAAGGAGCATGTCGTCGTCCTTGATCCCCTTATGCCTCAGGCCCCAGATAACGAATTTGTACAGGACGGGCGGGCCTAGGACTACGGCCAGAGTCCTTCCTTCGTCGATATCAAGGGGCGGGATAAGCGTCGTGACCACCCCGACGTAGCCCTTCCATCCGGGGCTCGGCCTGTCTATGGTAATCCTTACGTCTACCCCCTTGGCCCTCCACCCTTCAAACTCGTCCCCGTAGAGTATCTCCTCCGGGCCCTTTGCCCCGTATAAGAGGGTAAGCCTGCCGAACCCGCCTCTCTTTATGACGGCCTTTACAAGCGACCTCATCGGCGCTATCCCGATGCCCCCGGCAACGAATACGAGGTCCTTGCCAGCCATCCCCTCGACGTCAAAACCCCTGCCGAACGGCCCCCTGACCCAGAGGGTATCCCCCTTTTCAAGCCTGTGTATCGCGTTTGTCACGTTCCCCACGGCCCTTATGCAGAGTTCTATGCACCCCTCATCCGGCCCCGAGGTGATGGAGATGGGCGCCTCGCCGTAGCCCGGCAGCCCCACCATGAAAAACTGCCCCGGAGAGTAGTTGAGGATGTGAGGGTCGTGAGGGGCGAGCCTGAAGAACTTCTCCTTGGCGGTAGGCCTTAGCGCCTCCTCTATCCTGCAAGCCGAGGGCAGGTAAGGGGAGGGGGGGCTACTTTTTGTAGGATTCGCGTATAAGCTCATTTGTGACTTCCGCTATATTTATCCTGACGAGGCAGGCCCTTGAGCACCTGCCGCAACCGACGCAAAAAAGGGAGTCGAACCTCCCGGAGAGGTAGCGGAACTTCCTGTTGAAGCGGTGCTTAAGGCGCGCGGCGCGGGTCTTCCTGAAGTCGTGCCCGCCAGAGACCCTGGCGAAGTCATCGAGCGTGCACCCGTCCCAGGTCCTCACCCGCTCCCCATCGTTGAGGTTCGCCCGCACCTCGTCCCTGACGTCAAAACAGTAGCATGTGGGGCAGACGTTGTTGCAAGAGCCGCAGCCGTAACAGATGGAGCCGATGCGCTCCCATACGGGGCTTTCGTCGCTCATGGCGTATATGCCCGGCAGGGCCTCGGGAGGGGCCTCAAGGGTTGCGGTAAAGGAGCCTTCACGCCTTGTCCTGAGCCCCTCAAGCTCGGTCAATTCCCTGGGGGACGGCATCCTCGGGCCGGCGAACTTCCGGATGAGGTCCGCGCCCACCTCTGTCCCTGTCCTCGCTATAAAGCCGGTCTTGAGCCTGTGGAGGAATATATCAAAGCCCGAGTCAACGTCCGTATCGCCGAGGCTTTTGCAGAAGCAGTACCTGTCCGGCATGCAGTCGGAGCCGATGAGGATAGTCCTACCGCGGCGCGCAAGGTAGTTCACGTCCTGTGCGCCGCAGGAGAAGACCCTGTCCATCAGGCCTATAGCCCGGATATCGCAGGGGTGGAGCCCTATTATGGCCTGGTCCCCGGCCTCTACGACCGCCTCATGGGTGTTGTCCTTGATGTCGAACTTGAGGAGTACCTCGCGCTGCGGGAAGAGGAACTCCTTTGCCGAGAGGTGGGTGGGGGTCTGGACCAGCTCTATCTCCTCGGCCCCGGAGATCTCCTTGAAGGCGGGAAACCCGTCTTTCCTGACCGTGCCGTATACCCGGCGCTCCTTGAGCAGGCCTTTGACCAGGGCCTTGAAGCCCCGGTCGGTTATGTATAGATATTGCGCGTTCTCTTCCATGATTCCGGCCTGATTATAACAGCGTTGAAAGGTGGCGTCCAATAAGCGCGCCATCCCATCCCCGGCCGCAACGGAAGATAGGTCAATAGGCCAGTGGACCTTTTAACAGGGTGGTGAAAAATAGTTTTCTGGGAGGAAACTTTCTGTAGAAAGGTTTCCCCCCATACCCCCTTCAAAGACTTATAGTTTTTTCCTTGAGGGGACCCCCGAATTGATGGGGGTCCCCTCAAGGAAAGCTAAAAATTTTTGGAGAGAGTTTGAGAGAAACTTTTTATAAAAAGGTTCTCTCAAAAAACTTTTTCACCACCCTCTTAAAACGTCATCACCTGGCCGCCTTCGTTTATCCATCTTGCGAGGTCAAGGGTTTTACCTACGACGGCCCCTTCTATGAAGTCCTCCTGGGTCAGTCCTCGCGCGTTCGTGCACGTGAGGCACGAACGCACCTCGCCCCCCTTTTTTATCAGCTCCGCGAGCATATCCCCGATGTTATAGTACCCCTTCGGGGGGTTCTGCCCCTTTTTGGCGGCGGTGACGCTGTCCGCGTAAAGGAATATCCTCACCTTCGACCCTACTGACAGAAGGGCCTGGGAGAGCCTCAATGCGTTCCAGACTTTTTCGTTTCCGTACGGCGCGTCCTGCAACACCATTGTGACCGTATTCATCCTGTGCGCTCCTTTCTCCGATATGCCCATATGATTGCGGGATTGTGAAATTTTGTCAAGGCCATTTTTCCCGGCCCGCCCCCTGGTAAGCAACGGACAACGCGCAAGGGCTTTACATGCGGCGCGTAAAGCTGTTAGAATTGAGGCCGGAATCATTCTCCAGAGGCGGCCTCACATCTTTAGTATAAGCGATAGAAAGGAGCGGAATAGATGGTAAAGGCCAGATACGGCACAGAGGCTCTAAAGAAGGCAAGGCTTACGGCCTGGGACAACCCAAACCCGGAGAAAGACTATACCGTCGATATATCTTTCCCGGAGTTCACATGCCTGTGCCCGCGCTCCGGGTACCCGGACTTCGCCACCATCAGGGTCGTGTATACGCCGGACAAGAAGGTCGTGGAGCTTAAATCGTTCAAGCTCTACCTGAACTCGTTCAGGGATTGCCACATCTCGCACGAGGCCGTTACGAACCTCATATTCGACGACCTCAAGAGACTGCTAAAGCCGAGGGCGATGGAGGTCACCGGGGACTTCAACGTCAGGGGTAACGTCAAGACTATAGTAAAGGTGAGCGTTTAATTTAAAGTTCTCCGGCAATATCTTTATCGCGCCCTTTTTCAAAAACCGTGCGCAGCGCGTCTATCAATAGCCTGTTCTCACGGCCTTTTCTCAAGGCTACGCGGAAGTGCTTATTCCCGAGCCCGCGGAACGCGCTCAAGTCCCGTATGAATATCCTGTCGCTAAAGAGGCGCGCCTTGAGCTCTGCGGCGGTCAGGGGGGAGGTGATCTTCGCCATAAGGAAGTTGGCGGCCCCGGGATAGGGTTTCAACGCGCCGATGGACGAGAGCCCCTTGAAGAGCGCGCTCCTCTCTGCGGCCGCCCACCTGAGTGTCTTTGAGATATACCCGGAGTCTTCAAGGGCCGCCCCCCCGGCGGCAGAGGCAAGGGTGTTGACCGACCACGGCGGGATGAAAGAGGAGAACCGCTTTACGGTAGAGGCGCGGGCGACGATGAAGCCGAGCCTCAATCCGGCCATGGAGAAGAACTTCGTCATCGACCGGAGCACGACCACGTTCCTCATGGCAGTGCACTCCCGCTTTATCGACCCGGCCTCCGCAAAGTCCGCGAAGGCCTCGTCAACGACGAGCGTGGCCCCTTGTTTCCCGCATATCTTGGCGGCCTCCATGACCTCCGCCTTCTCTATCAACGCACCTGTCGGGTTTGCCGGGTTTGCGAGCACTACGAGGTCAAAGCCCCGTTTCACCTTATCCGCGAACCTGCCGGGGTCGAAGGCGAAGCCGTCTTTCTCCCTCAGGACGAGGCTTCCTACCCTGCACCCGGAGCCCTCGAGGGCCCTGCGGTATTCGCTGAAGGCCGGCTCCACTATCAGCGCGTTTTTCGGCCTGTATACCCTTGGTATGAAGTAGATGAATTCAGTGGAGCCGTTCCCTGGTAAGACCTCCTCGGGAAGTACCCCGTGAAAGTGCGCAAGGGAACTTCTCAGGGCCGAGGATTCGGGGTCGGGGTAAGGCGAGGCAAGCCCCTTTTTAAGGACCTGCTCTATCGCGGCCCGCACTCCATCCGGCGCGCCGAACGGGTTGATGGACGCGCTGAAGTCCAATATATCTTCAACAGGGATTGAAGAGGCGACGGACGCGCCCCAGATATTTCCGCCGTGGATGTCTTTCATTTTTTTAGCGTTCTGAAACCTCTTGGGGTTTTCAAGCTGGGGTAGGTTTCATAATTATCGCAACACAGCCCTCGCGTCCACTGCCACGGCCCCATTCTCATGCACGATAAGGGGGTTGATCTCTATCTCCTTTATCTCCCCTATCTCCAGGGCGATCTCGGACAATCTGATTATCGTCTCCGCGAGCGCGTCGAGGTCCTTTGGCGTATCCCCCCTGAAACCTGTCAGGAGCGGAAACCCCTTGACCTCGCATATCATACCCAGGGCCTCGTCCTTTGTCATGGGCGCGAGCCTGAAGCTTACGTCGCGCATAAGCTCAACGGCGACCCCGCCCGTGCCGAACATCACAAGGGGGCCGAACTGCTCGTCCCTTACAACGCCCGCTATGACCTCCACCCCCTTCAATGCGGTCTCCTCCACAAGGAAGCCTTCGATATTGGCCGTGGGGCGCTCATCGGCCAGCTTCAGCAGCATGCGGGAGAGCCTCTCCTTAAGCTCCCTGGAGTCTGAAATCCCCGTGGCGACCCCTCCGGCCTCTGTCTTGTGGAGGATATCCGGGGATACGACCTTGAGTACCACGGGGTAGCCTATCGCTTCCGCGGCCTCTACGGCCCCTATGGCGTCTTTGACTACGCGGGACCTCGGCACCGGGATGGAGTACGACCTTAAAAGCCCTTTTGCCTCGGGCTCGGTGAGGGTATGTCCGCCGCTTTTCAGGCGGGCCCTGACTATCCTTTCCGCGTCAGCTCTGCCCATGCCTGCCCTTTGCCTTTGAGAGTATGGCGGCAGCCCTTGCCGCGCCCCCAGGGGTCGGGAATACGGGCAACCCGTATTTCATGAAGAGCCTGTTCTTCTCCCTCGACCAGGCTCCGCCGGGGGCGCAGACCACCACTGGCTTGCCGATGGACGACGCCGTGGAGGCTATGGCGGCGGCAAAGCCGTCGGTAAGCCCCGGAGGGCCCCACAGGGCCACGACTATGGCGATGTCGAAGGAATCCGTTGAAAGGGTCTTTTCCAAGGCCTCGGCGTATAGCTTGTCCGTGGCGCTGCCGGTGAGGTCCACGGGGTTGGAGGCGATGAAGAAGGGCGGGAATATAGACTCGAGCTCGCGTTTGAGCGCGCCGTCGAGCTGAGGGACCTTGAGACCAATGGCCTGGCAGGTGTCCGCGAGGTCGACGCCTATCCCCCCGCCGTCCGTTATGATGACGGCCCTGTTGCCCGAGGCCGGGCGCAGGCTCCCGAAGGCCTTGCACCCGTTGACGAAGTCCTCGTAGCCGTCGAGCTCCACAACCCCGGCCTTTCTAAAGGCCGCTCTGTAGGCCTCGTACCTGCCGGCTATCGCCCCGGTGTGCGAGCGGGCGGCGGACGCCCCGGCCCCGTATCTGCCGACCTTCAGGGCGATGACCGGCTTTTTAAGCGCGCACTCCCTGGCGGCCTCGATGAACCCGGCGCCGTTATCTATCGACTCTATGTATATGGCCACGGCCCCGGTCTGCCCGTCCCCGGCAAGGAACCTCAAGCAGTCCGTCTCGTTTACGTCGGCCTTGTTGCCGTAGCTTACGACCCTCGCTATCCCTATGCCTTCGGTGGCGAGCTCGTCCATCGCCGTTACGGCGAAGGAGCCGCTCTGGGAGATTATCGACAGGACCCCTTTCGCGGGCCTCTTTATCCTCTCGAGCGGGAGGAAGAAGGTGTCGAGCCTGGATACCGCGTCGTATATGCCCATGCAGTTGGGCCCGATGACCCTTATCGAGCGTTCTCTAACTATCGCCTTTATCTCCTCCTGGAGCCGCCCGCCCTCCTGCCCCATCTCCGAGAACCCCCCGCCGACGATTATCGCGCCCTTCACGCGGGAACCCGCGTGCTTGAGCGCATCCGGGGTCGAGGCCGCGGGCACTGCGAAGACCGCGATATCGATATCCTCATTGATGGCGGCTATCGACGGGTAACACTCCATCCCCTCGACAACCGGGTACTTCGGGTTTACGGGATAGATTGCGCCGGGAAAGCCCGAGGCCTTCAGGCTCTGGATTATTATGTTGGAGATCTTCCCCTGCGCAGGGGAAGCGCCAACTATGGCAACAGACGCGGGGTTGAAAAAGAAGTCGAGCCCTTTGACGTTCATTGAACTCTTTTTCGAGCATGGATGAAATGGGTTGATGTCCTGCCTGTCAACAAGCATAGCAAGCGGATTCTCCGCAGCTTGGCTGCGGGGAGGAGCGAGCGAATTACAAACGATAAATTCCTTACTTGAAAATTCCCCGCAGTTTGCTGCGGGGAATTTTAATCTATCTTGAACGCGACCTTGAGCACGGCCTGGAACTCGGCCACCTTGCCGTCGACTATCTTGCCGTGCTGCTCCGTGACCTCGAACCATGCGAGCCCGTGGAGGCTCTCGGAAGCCTTTGCAACGGCGTTCTTTATCGCGTCCTCGAAACTCGTCGATGACACCCCGACAAGCTCTATCTTCTTGAATACCTTGCCTGCGCCGGTATTAGCCGTCTTAGACATAATCGCCTCCCTATGTATGAAGTTTTTAAACCCTCCGCAAGCTTGAATAGCGGAGAGCTTAAATATAAACGGCGCTACGAAGAAAGTAAAGAAGATAAGAGTCCATGCTTTCAAGCTCAAGGGGCATTTACATCTCAGCCGAATAAGACAGCCGTTGCCCTCGCCAGAAAGGCCAACAAGACCGACAGGAACGTGGTCGCATACATTATATTGACGCTTGATGATACCACATGTGCGTCTATAGCGCGGAGCCTATCCCCTATGCAGGGTTTTTCAGATACCCTCCCGCCGTAGCGCGAAGGGCCGCCGAGCCTTACCCCGAGCGCCCCTGCCGCGGCCGCTTCAGGGAGCCCCGAGTTCGGGCTCGGGTGTTTCCCGCCGTCCCTGCGGGATATCCTGTAAGCCTCCCTCCAATTATACCCTAAAATCATCGAGGCGAGGACCATGAGGAGCGAAGATAGCCTGGCGGGGATGGAGTTGGCCGCGTCGTCGAGCTTTGCTGAAAACCTGCCGAAGTCGATGTGCCTCGGGTTCCTGTACCCGACCATTGAATCAAGGGTATTTACCGCCTTGTAGGCGAGCATCAGGGGCGGCCCCCCTATGGCGAGGAAGAAGAGCGGGGCCACTACCCCGTCGGAGGTGTTCTCGGACACCGTCTCCACCACCGCCCTCATGACCTCTTCCTCGGATAGATTCTCCGTGTCCCTCCCGACGATGCGCGAGAGCCTTGAGCGCGCCTCCGTAATCCCCCTCTCCTTGAGCGCGCCTATGACCCCTTCGGCCTCTTTCTTCAACGACCTTGCGGAAATGGAGGTCCATACGATATAGATTGAAAGGAGATAGAATAAGGGCGTTGAATGGCGGTATGCGAAATAAAGGAGCAGGAACGCGGCCGCGTAGACGGCCGCAACCGTTGCTACGGCGAGGACGATTCCGCCGAGCCTCTCTTGCGCGGGCGTACCGGTAAACCTCCTTATGACGCCTTCGAGAAAGGCGATGAGCCGCCCTATCCACCTCACGGGATGGGGGAGCCATTCCGGGTCTCCGATGGCGAGGTCGAGGGCAAAGGCCAATATCAAGATGACCGGGGGAAAAGGGATAGGGTTGAGGAGGTGGGACATAGTATTATGTGTTTACAGGTGTCTCATCTCATTGCGGGTTCGGATTTGTAATCCGAACCCTTGCAATCAGTACGAACACTCGGGTTCAAGTTGCAAACTTGAACCCGCAGAAGTTATCATCCGAGCCGTCGAGCCGGGTGAGGCGGAGGCGGGCATAATCGTCCACGGCCTTTATCGTATATGTCCCGTCGGTCTCCTTGTCGATCTTGTTACGATCGGCATAGAGCTTGGATTTTTCTATTTTCCAGCCGGTCGCTTTCAGGTATTCGAGGACATCCGGAGCGAGGGTTTTGAACCTGCGCTCGCCGGGGTTGGCCTCGGCCGCCTTGCGCGCCTGAAAATCCTCGTATGCGCGCCTGGCGGCCTCCCAGTTCTTGAGATTGGCGACCGTCGGTGACTCATGGTAACTTTTCATGGTCTGGGCCACGGAACGGGCGAGGAGCACCCCCTCTTTTCCTAACAGGTCGTTCAGTTTATCGTCAACCATTTATTTTCCTTGACTTTTAAAACTAAGGTGATTGTAAAAGATCTGACACCAATTTAGAATGGTGTCATGGATCTAAAATCATTTGAAACCCTTATAAAGACTGAGAATTCCGCGAGGCTCTTCCTCGCAAAGTTGTGTTGGAAAAACAGCCGTCGTTTTTGCACA
>JACRLF010000119.1 GCA_016235365.1 Deltaproteobacteria bacterium
CAAGCTCGGCGCTCCGGCGGCCTCAGTCTCCGCCGATATCGCGGCTGTAAAGAGCGACTCCGGGACGATCCTTACCCGTGTGCCCTCGGAAGTGGCGCAGAAGTCCCACCTGGTCAACGGCACTGGTAACATCACGCCTCCCACGAATATCGGAATATGGGACAGATGGGATGCGACGGTAACGAGCAGGGCCTCGGCGACGGACTATACCACTGCGCGGGCCGCGAAGCTGGATAACCTCGACGCTACAGTTGGGTCAAGGCTCGCTACCTCCGGCTATACCGCCCCGGACAATACCACCATCGGCTTCATCCAGAAGTGGATACTCAACAAGCTCATCGAGGGCCCGGCCAACACCTGGAAGCTCTATGACGACGACAACGCGACGGTACTGAAGACCTGGACCTGGGACATCGGCACAACCACACGGAGCAAGGCCGTATGAGCATAGGCATATATAAATGGGGCTGGGGCGATGGGAGCGAGAACGTGGCCTTCTGGGGGTGGATAGGGGGGGCCTCAGCCGCTGTTTACAGGAACGCCTTTGTCCCGTCGATAGTCATGGACTCCAACAGGGTAAAGGTAGTCATATAGAGCGGCGCCAGGGCCTGCACACAGTCAAGACACAATAAAAGAGGCGATTGAAATGAAGCAGCAATTCCTGAAAGACACCGCGGATACGTTCCAGACGTACATATACGAAAACAACAGGAAGACAGTAGCCTCATCGGCCGCTCTGACCGTGCAAAAGCCGGGCAGCGACGAAAAGCTCCTGGACAGCGTCCCTATGTCGATAGGCGCCGACGGGCTGCTGTCCTTCGGCCTGTCCGCGGCGGACAACTCCACGGCGGCCTTGAATTACAAGGCGACGATTGCATACACATACAGCTCGACCGCGTATTACGCAACGCTCTTCTATGACGTCGTCAACAGCAGGCTTTCAAAGGTGATAATCGATGACGATATCGCCTCCGAGCTGCCCCAACTGAAGGACAAGGGGTGGAGGGTGAGGGGGAGCGCCGAGGGCGGCTCCGACACCGCCATAGTGGATTCTGAGCTGATGAGGTACGAGAACGGATATTTCACCGGGGGCCTTGCCTACAGCGCAGACAAGGACGAAACCAGAGAGATAACCGATTTCGTATCGTCAACCGGCACGGTCGCTGTCGCAGGGTTCAGTTCAACGGTCGTGGCCGGAGAGAAGTATATACTCACGCGTTCATTCTCAAAGGAGATACAGAGGGCATTCGAGAAGATCGAGGAAAAGCTGGTGAGGTTCGGCAAAAGGCCCCACCTCATCCTCGACCCCTATGACCTGAGGGAGATACACATCTACTATTCCGTGGCCGAGGTCTGCAAGGGGCTTATCACGGCCAATGACACGTTCTGGTGGGAGATGTGGAAGGAGTACGAGAAGCGGGCCGATGAGGCGTTCAATGAGATCGACTTCAAGTACGACTCTTCAGCCGACGGCTATATCTCGGCCGTGGAGGACGGCACGAGGATAGACGCGGCAAGGGCGGTGAGGAGATGAGCAATTTCGACACTATCAAGGCCATCACCGAGAACATGGAAGAGGTCTTGAGGAAAGAGGGGATGCGCTTTTCGCTCAAGACCTATGAAGACGAGAGGGGGGCCCCCGCGAGCCACCTCCCTCTGGGCAAGATCTATTACGCGGGCGAATCATTCCAGAACGTCTATGGAGAGAGGCCGCTATACGCCGAGGTTGAATTCGTCATAAAGATCGTGATAGGCGAGAGAGACCCTGCTGATCTCATCCGGGAGCAGCAGATGTGGGCGCATAAGGTGCGCGGCGCGCTCTGCGCCGAGGCGTTGAACATAAACGGCCTGGCCGCGTCCAAATACGTAAGCAGGGTCAGGATACAGAGAATCGACGCGGAGAACCGGAAAGACACCTCCACCATCGTATGCAGGGCGGCCGTGCGTTACAGGGAGTCCTGAGTCCGTTGACCCGCAGGCCCGGGGGTTTTGTCGATTCGTCCAATCCAGTAAACTCAAGCACAGAACAGGAGGATTTTCATGGCGGAAAACAGGATATATCTCGCGATAGGAGAGGAGGCCGTAAGAGGCGTCGGAGAATCCGCGAACGTGGGGTTTATTCCGATCCTGAACCCGGGAATACCCAAGGTCGAGTTCGATGAAAAAAAGAGGAAGGAGTTCAGGGGAGAGGACTCGCTTCTTGGCGACACCACGTTCCTCAGGATGAGCCGCAGGTGGAACACGTCCCTTGATATCCCGTTTTTCACCGAGGCCGGGTCAACGAAAGGGATGGCGGCCACTCTCCTTAAGCACTTTTTCGGTAAGGCATCGACGGGGCAGAACGGAGCTACCGGGCAGTACCACCATATGATGTCCCCGGTGGCCGACCCCTTCTCAAGCTCTAATCTCGGCACCAGGGCCCTTACCGTCAATTTGAACATAAACGAAGGGCAATCGATGGTTAACCGGCCCTTCACGGGGGGCAGGGTCAAGAGCCTCTCCCTTGAACAGGAGTCCGGCAGCTCCCTTAAGCTGACTGCCGGGCTCATCGGCCAGAAAAGGGAAGCTTCAACCGCATCCATCAATAATCCGGTCTTCGCGGCAGAGAACCTGAGGTGCGACTACAACAACCTGAAGGTCTATACGGGCGCGATAACGAGGGTAGGCTCTGCCCCGGACTATACCGGTTTTACGTTCGCCGCGGCCACGCAGATAAAGCCGGACAAGGTATCTATAAAGGTCGAGAACGGGATGGAGGACGCCCTGAGGCTTTCAGGCGTCGACTACCCGGATAAGACCAGGATGGGACAGTTCAAGCTGACCATGGATATGACGCTGGATTGGGAAGACCCCTCAAGCGGGTTTTCATCCGTGGCGGAGTTCAATAACTGGGTCTTTGCCGCAAGCTCTACCAACTTCTTCCTGCACTGGGACACGGGGACGCAGGCGGGCACGGGGGACAATCACGGGCTGTACGTCGACCTGCCGCTCATGCAGCGCAAGGGGGGAGACCCGCAGTACAAAACCGATAAGGACCCGATGGTAACCCTTAAATACGAAGGGCTCCTTGACACGGCCAATACGGGGTACCTTATAGGTATATTGCTCAAAAACACCGCGGCGTCCGTCTGAGCCGGGTAGAGAGGGGGTCATTTGATGGCGATAATAAGTTTCGACAGGGATACCGTCATAGATTACGCGCCAGGGTACGCCGGCAATAGAGAGAGCATGGAGCCGTGCATAGTGCGCCTGAAGTTCGTGCCGTACTCGAAGGTGCAGCACTACTCCAGGCTGATAGCCGCGAGGACAAAGGGTATCTCCGACCAGACCAGGATCACCGAGCTTACGCAGGAAATACAGAAAAGGCAGTTTCTTGACAGCGTAGATTCCATAAGCGGCTATTACGTGGAGAACAGGGAGGTGACGGACCCGGCGGAGTTCTATGAGACTGCCGATACGGACCTTGTAATAGAGATAGTGCGGGCCATGGAGTCGATGTCAAAGCTTAACGAGGGACAGCGAAAAAACTGACGGCGGGCTTCCGTTGGGTGTTTAAGACGAGGGACGGAAGCCCGTTTGAGTGCTCCATATGCACGGACAGGGATAAGAGCGCGAGGAACTGCCGCAATCACAAGGATCTGCTGGACGGCGCGCAAGCAGTGCGCGCGTACACGGACGAGGTAACGCGGGAGCTTGGGGACAAGGGCGCGCAGAAGGTGTTCAGCCTCGGCGACGTAAGGCTGTATGAGTGCCCCTTGAGCTACCTGACCGAAGATACGTACTGTCTCATGAGGCTCGTTTTCCTGATAGAGGATAGTGGATTCCTGCTTTACGCGGGGGGGTGGGGAGAACAACCGCACTGGCTGGTGGAGGCGTTTGAGATGTACAAGGTCGAAAGGGCGCTGGCCCTGCGCGGCGGAAAGAATTGAACATGCATAGCGAGCGCCCAGCCCGATAGAAAAGTTGCGGAGTCAAGCGAGCGAATAGAAATAGATACTCCCTTATATGTCGAAGATTAAGCGCGGCTTAGGCATAGGGGAGCTTCAAGGAAGACCGGGATGAGTGACGAAAGAGAGATAAAGATAGTCATAAGGGCGCAGGACGAGTTCTCCGGAGTGATGGAACAGGCGTCCAGTAGCGCCGAGGTCTGCGCGTCGAGCATAAAAAAGAGCTTTGACGGAGCGATAGGCTCAGCCGCTCTCGCCGGCATAAACTCATATCTCTCGGCGTTGCAGAAGGTCCAGGAGATTGAGTCCCAGATGGATGAGCAGGGCAAGGCCGCCGCGGAAAAAAAGCTTGCGGCCCTGGAAAAACAATCTCCGTACACGCAGAACTCCAGTGGAACGGAAAGCATATACCTGGAGTATCAGAAAAAGCTCGTTGCCCTTCAGGCTTACAACACCGCCGTAATCCAGGAGATGACCAAGGCAGGCATGACGCAGGCCGCTATAGATGAGAAGTATACGGAGCTGTCCGTTGATTACGCCGAGAAAAGGAAGGACTTCCAGATACAGGCCGCTTCCGATACCGCCGGGGCGATATCAAACACTCTGGAGAACCTCTACGTGGCAACGGGGAGCCAGAACAGGGCGCTGTTCGAGGCCATGAAGGCATTCGCCATAGCCGAGACAACCATCAAGACCTACCAGGGTGCGATGGAGGCCTACTCCGCCATGGCCGGCATTCCCATAGTGGGCCCGGCCCTCGGCGCCGCCGCCGCCGCCGCGGTCGTAGCCGCCGGCATGGCCAGAGTCGCCCAGATAAGCTCGACGTCCATCGGAGGCGGCTCCTCGATAAGCGCGGAGGGGACCGCAAACCCCTCTTACTCAGGCGGCTCCTTTGACGCGTATCCGTCGCCCACGACCCTATCGGAATCAAAGCCTGCGCAGGATATCACTATCCAGATATACAACCCCCTGAGCACGCAGAACTGGCAGCAGATAGTAGAGGACAACATAATCCCGGCGCTTAACGACGCCGCGGACAGGAACATAAACGTGACAGTGAAGAATATGTAGAAAGGCGGATCCGAAACGCGGGGTGTGAAATGTCTCAATGGGCTAAGATAAAATTTTACTACGAAACGATGCTCGGCTCAACGGGCTCGGCCTTGACGGCGACGTCCACGGCTTCGGGGGATTACTCCGCCGCCTACCTTTACAACATGCTTGAGATAAACAGGTGGATGGCGGCCGATGCCACGAGCCCCCAATATATCTCATACGACGCCGGCACGGGCAACGCAAAGACGGCCGATTACATCGCCATGCTCGGGCATAACCTCAAGGGCGCCGGGGCAACGGCAGTATTGCAGTATTCGAGCGACAACGTAAACTACAACGATGCCTTTACGGCATTTTCGCCGCAGTCCGACGCGGCCGTTTTAAAGGGGTTCGTATCTCCCGGCGCGTACCGCTACTGGCGGCTTAAGATAACGGGGATGACCGTCCCGGTCTACCTGAACGTCTGCATCTGGGGCAACGCCACGGAGCTCGATTACGCCACGGCCTCTTTCGACCCTCATGAACAGGATGTTAAGGCGAATGTGAACCTGAGCTACGGGGGGTACGTATCGGGCATACATACCCAATATACTGAAAGGACGATGTCCATCAATTTTGATGATTCGGACGCGGCCCTTTATTCCGCGGTAAAGCAATGGTGGGAATCCTCGGGCCTGAAGAACTTCTTCGTAACATGGGAGAGCGCGAACAGTCCGGAAGATGTTTTCCTCATGCGGCCAGACACGAAATTTTCCAACTCCTTGAAGGCAGGAGGGGCTTACAGGAACATCACCATAAATCTCAAGGGCAGGAAGGAATAAACGATGGCGGATCAGAGAGTGCAATATACGGAGGAGATGGTCGGGGCCGGGCATCCGACGAAGGCGGACACGCTAAACCGGCTCATGCTCGTCGAGCACGGCACGGACGGCACGCACGGCGGCGCCATCGGCAATGCCGGCGCCGAGCACAACACGGACGGGACCCACAAATCCACCAACGTCTATACGGACCTTATCACAAAAGGCCCCTGGATAGACGTCAGGGCCTACGGGGCGAAGGGCGACGGCGTTACCGACGACACCGCCGCGTTGAACAGCGCGCTTGCGGCGGCGGCCGGCAAAGGCATCTGCTATATCCCGAATACCGGGAACTATTACGTGATAAGCTCGCAATTGAATATCTACAGCAACACCCATGTAAAGCTGGACGGCAACATCATATTAGGATGGTATTCCAACTGCAGCATGGTCTTTATTAACGGGGCCAGCAACGTCGTAATCGAGGGGAGGGGCTTCCTTCACGGCAATTCACCCTGGCAGACGGTAATCGCCATAGGCGGGATATACGTGAATAACTCAAGTAATGTCACGATAAGGGACATAAACATAGGGTATATCAAAAGCTGGCCGGTAAATACGGTCGGCAGCTCGGACGTTTTCGTTGAAAATTGCACCATGTATGGCAGCGGCAACTCCTGCGAGTTCGCCGCAGGCTCAGCTAACTGCTGGTTTATCGGCAACATGGTATACGATATCAATGACGAAGGCATCGCCTTTTACGGAGGTGTATTCCGCTCAGGGGCGATCGGCAATATCGTCGCGAACAGTACGGCGGGCTCCGGGATTTCCATATTGAACGACTCGGCGCAGTCCGCGGCATGCCACGACATCGTCATATCTGACAACATTCTCTATAACAATCACTATTCCGGCATAGAGGCAAATTCAGGGATAGGCACGCTCAATTATAACATAGGGATACACAATAACCTCTGCCTGTACAATAACAAGGGCAACATCGGCGGGCAGGGCGGCATCCATATAGGAGACGCCTATCTCGTCAATATCTCGGACAATATGATCCACCACGACGGCGCCGGCGCGAACGCCTCTTACGGCATACGGGTAAGCGGCGGCTCATCCTCCGTGATGATAACAGGCAACCAGATAGGGGACGAGGGACAGGGCGGCACTCTCGGAGTGGGGGTCAACCTTGAATCCGCATCGTATATCCTGATAACCGGCAACAGGTTCTATGACAGCCAGGCTGCAAAGACAACGGCGTATCATGTCAACGGCACCGGTTCCTATATAGTGGTAAGGGACAATTTTTTCGACGCGCCCATAGGGGCGAAGATAAACGTCTCCGGCACATACTGCATCTTCGAGGATAACCTGGGGGTCAATCCAGTCGGCCCAGTCTCCGCTCCGGCGGTCCCCGCGAGCGGAGCCGCCCTAACGAATCCGCGCCCCTATGCGTGCAGGGTCTTCATAAACGGCGGGACGATAAGCGACGTGGCCATTAACGGCACGTCCACCGGCGGGACCCCGCGCGCCGTGGTGCTCGGCGCCGGTGAGAGCATTACCATGACCTATTCCGCGGCCCCTGCGTGGACATGGTTCGGCATGTAAAGGAAAGACATGGCGATAACGCTTTCGCAGAGATACTTAAACGAGCTCAAGAAGTGCGTCAACGCGCCGAACGCAATGATCGAGCTCTTCCTGGACGGCTCCATTAGGAGGTTCGGCTATCATTCAAGGAACGGCTGGGTTGTGACATATTTCCGCGCCGACGGCGACTATAAGGCCGATGGCGGCATATACGCCATAGGCGGCGACGACCTTGAGAGCTTCGGGGTGGAAGCGGACTTGAAATCGGTTTCATCCTTCCAGAACAAGCTTGACGCGAAGAAGGGGTACTCCACACGTGGAGAGATAAGCTTTGTCATTGCCGGCAGGGACAACTTCAAATCGCTCATCAGCGATAATTATCTCAAGAACCGGCGCGTCGCCAAGAAGGAGGGGTTCATCGCCCAGGGCTTTACCTACGCCGACTACGCCACGACCTACGTTGGCATGGTCACCGATTGGAGCCGCAGCGGGGATGAACTGACGGTAACGGTATCGGACGACCTCGTCGACGCGTCCATCAAGATACCGACCGAGAACGAGACAAAGACGCAGTACATAGACTACAGGAACGTAAATCCGGCGGACATCATGAAGAATATCCTGTCAGTCAATCTCGGGGTCAGCGGAAGTTATATCGACTTGGCGAAGTTCGCCTCCGAGCGCGATACCTGGCTTAACGGCTGGAAGTACAGCAGGGTTATTACCGATTCAAAAGAGGCGAATGAATACCTGAACGAATTGCAGGTGGAGACCAACTCATACCTCTTCCATGACGGAGATAAGATATCCCTCAAGGTCTTCGCCCCTCCGGTGCCGAGCCAGTCCGTTGAGGAGTGGACGGAGGAGACCCATCTCATAAAGGACTCCTTCAGGCAGAAGTCCGGGTACAAGGACAACTTCTACAACAGGGTGGTGGTCTACTACGACCATGACGAGTCCGGAAGCTCCGACAGCGCTGACTATTATGACTCCGCCGTCATAGCCATAGACAGCGCCTCCCAGGACTCCTCCGAGTGGGACGAGGCGTCTACGAAGACCCTCTACAGCAAATGGATAAAGAGCATTACGTTTTCTCAGACAGCCAGCATCACAGGGGTCTTTGTTTATCATGCCTCGAAGAACAACGGGGCCGGGGCAGGGACGCTGACCTTTACCTATGACGCCGCCAACGGGAATACGCTGCAGTGGACCCCGCCGGGCGGAACAATAGGAGAGGCCGTCGAGATAACCAAAGACGGCAAGTTCGACGTTTACGGGAGCGATTCCACCAAGTTTATAAGGGTCCTTGTGACTACGGCATCTCTTCCGGCGTCCGGCACGGCGGATACCGTCACCATCACGTCTCTGGACGGGGATAAGTACGCCCTGGCCGTCGCCCGGAAGATACTGAGCAGGTTCAGGGACCCGGCCTCGATAGTATCCTTCGATATCGACATCAACGGCGCGGCCTATGACTCCACGTTCATCAGGCCCACGGATATGAAGGACGTCACCACGGACGAGGCCTGCGAGAAGGGCAAATCATCCTGGACCAGGGAGCGGCTCATGCTAACGTCGGTAAAGCCGGATGTGGAGAACGGCAAGGTCGCAATCGAGGCCGCGGTGACCCGGTTCTACAGGCAGTACGGATTCATCGCGCCGGCCGGGTACCCTGACTATGGAAGCGCGACCGACGCGCAGAAAAAATACGCTTACGTCGGCAGAAGCTATATCTGGTAAAGGAGGATTGAATGACGGCGCCATCAAAAAACTGGTCGAACATATCGGATATGCAGATAGACGCGGACTCGCCCATTGACGCCACTCTCATGGCGCAGATCAGGGACGATCTGGTCCACTTAAAGGAATGGCTGGGCAATTCATACGCCCCGGCGCAGAACCACGACCACGACGGAATAAACAGCGCCAACGTGCTCCTTGCGGATGCGTCGGTGGGGTACGGGAAGCTCAAGGTCGCGGGGGGCAGCTTTTATACTGCGATCAGCGTGGATGTTTACGTCTCGACGGGGCAGGTGTTCGTTCATCTGCCGCGCATAACCCTTGTAGGACCACAGTCCTCGGCGATAGTAACGGCGGAGTTGACCGGCACCGGGACCGGCTATATTCAATCTTCATTCAGGGTAAACTTCACCTCTCCAGCCGGGACCTGCACGGTTTACTGGGAATATCATTACAATTAAGGGGGTTTAAAATGTATATCGAAGCATTGCACGACTCTGAGGGCAATATCGCGGCATGCTATTGCGCGGATACGCTGCCGACAAATACCGGTTCCCCCATGTTCTCCATTCATGGAGACCTGCCGGCAGGGCATGAACAGGCCAGGTTGAATATAGACAGCCTTACGGCTATGGAGATAGAGGCTGGAAGCGGACAGAAGGCGGTCATCAATCCAACAACAGGCGCTCCGGAGATTCAGAATATCGACCGTACTGATTACATTATCCAGACCTTTAAGGTGGATACCGCGCAGGAGATTACCCCTCCGGCGGGGGTTTCAATCCCGGCTGGGATGAAGGTGCGCGGGCTGGTGAGGCGATAAAACGGAGGAGAGGCGCGCAGTGTGCGAAGCGGAACTTGAACAGCTTGCGGAAAAGATAGCGGAGAAACTCGAAGAGAAGTGTGGCGCGTGCCACCTCACATCCGAAGAGCAGGAGCACGTGAGGGACCTGATAAGGACCAAGAAGAAGGCGGTCAAGGCCACGCTCTGGCTCATCGGCGCCCTTGTCCTATGGATACTCAAGGACGCCTATCTGTACATCATCGAGCACCTGACCTTCAAATAGGGGGAAAAGCCATGCAATTATCCAGGAACTTCACCCTCGAAGAACTTACGGCCACGACAACAGGCTTTTTGAATAGACCGGACTCTGATGAGATAAACAGGCTCGCCGAGCTCGCCCTGCATATCCTCCAGCCTATCCGCGAGAGATGGGGGCGCATCAGGATAACCTCGGGCTTCAGGAGCCCTTCGGTCAACAGCGCGGTTGGCGGCGTTTCGACAAGTCAGCACTGCTTCGGGGAGGCGGCGGATTTCGCACCGCTTGACGCGCCTATTGATGAGGTTTTCAGCTGGATAGTCAAGGATAGCGGCCTGCAATTCGGCCAGTGCATAAACGAGAGGAGGGGAGAGCGCAGGTGGGTCCACGTAAGTCTGCCGGGTGACGGCAGGCGAATCATGGAGGCCCTCGTTTATGACGGGAAGTCCTATGCGAGGTTTGTCGGATAATCCCGGGGAACGACCCTTTATTGTTCCCTTCGGGGATATGATTAAGCGCATATGGTCAATGGTAGCAACGGATACGCCGGGGCTTGCTCCTAAGAGGTTCATCGTGCCGCTCTACGACGAAAAAGAGGCAGTGGATAAGATAAAGAACCTGCCTCATGACGTTAGGCTCCACCTCTCGCACGTGGTGCGTAACGGCATGTGCCTAACGCTTTCGGCTTTGAGGCTCGGCCATGACGTTGAAAAGGCCATCTCCGAGTTCGAGTCGAGGTGGACGGAGCTCGGCCTTTGAAGCCGCCGGACAACGAGTTTGGCGAAAGGGTCCTGAAATTGCTCGACAGGAAAGCGCGCATATTCGAGGTGTTCGCAATAGATGTTATCGCCTTTCTCGATAAAAAGGACCTGCTCAAGGAGTTCGTGGAAGAGAGGATGAAGAGGAGGGATAAATATGTCCTTTGACCCTGTTACGGCAGTCATAGACTTCGCGACGAAGATAGGAGAGAAGGTGGCGGATAAGTACCTGCCGCCGTCGATGAGCGAAAAAGAGAAGTTCGAGGCCCGCCTTGAGATACAAAAGGCCGCGATAGAGGAGTATAAGACAGCTATCGCGGACGTGCAGGGGGCCCGCGAGCTCGCCGGCAAGGAGAGCGACGGCGCGCCCGGATGGACAAAGGTCTTGACGGTTACACACAGGCCGATATGGTCTTTCGCCATGCTCGGCATATTCGGGTGGACAATCATCGCGCCCTATGCAGGGTTCCCGCAGATACCCTTGACTGAGATACACAAGGAAGTTATGATAGTGGTGATTACATTTTATTTTGGCGGCAGGTCTGTGGAAAAAATCTTTTCTACGATTAAAGACAAGAAGGAATAATGCGAGTATCTTTTTGCAAAAAAAATGTAATAGCTGTCAGGAAGATAAACCGGGTGTATCTTTTTCTAAATGCAAGAGAGCAAAAGATGGTCTGAATTACAAATGCAAACGTTGCCTGGCAGGAGGTAGCGTGACGAAGTTATATGGATTACATTCGGCTCTTCATATCATCTTCGCTTTAGCGCTGGTACTGCTCCCTTCCTTGTCAAATGCCTCAGAGAGGCAAAGTGAATTCTATAAAATAATCGGAAAACATGCCTCTGGAAGAAGTGTCGCCGAGACAAAGGACGGATATATTATCGCCGGAGGCGCCCCTGATAAGGCCGGTCGATGTTGCCTCGGCTGGGTCATAAAGATAGACAAAAGCGGCAATAAGCTATGGGAGAGAACGCTCGGTGAGAACTACGATGATTATAATTTTGTAAAGACCGCGGTTATCGGGAGCAAAGTGGTCCTTGCCGGCGCCACTGATGTTTACTATCAACCCGAATGGCACGCCGGCCGGTTTTCCGCCGCGAAGGTTTGGGCCTTAAAGCTAACGGAAGACGGGGCTATTGAATGGGAAAAGAGGCTGCGGTCACGGGCGGGGATTACAGATGAGAACGCTGACGTTTTCCCCGCCGTCCTGGCAACTGACGTGAAAGCCGTAAATGGCGATAAGACGATAATAGCCGGTTTTCAAGAGATCGGAGCCTTCCATGTCCCGGCCGTCTGGATGCTCGATGCAAAGGGCGAGGTCGTCTGGGTGAAGTCCATCGATGTTGAAAGGGGCCAAAGCATCTCCGCTGACAGGGTATATCCTCTGCAAGACGGCGATTTCGTAATCGCCGGAAGATTCGCCGACTATAATAATGATTCCCTTGGCGCCTGGCTTGCCCGTATCGGTCCGGAAGGCGCGGTGCGGTGGGAGAGGGTTATTGAGACTGAAAAAGGGGGAGATGGCGAAGGCCTTTCCCGGAGCATCGCGATCACTGAATCAGGCGACGGCGTAATCGTCGGCGTCGGGAAAGGATATCTGAAACTTGATAGGGCGGATAACGCCGGCTCTATAAAAAGCGCAACGTTCATATCGAGCAAAAGCTCGGTTTGGCTGAACAAGTTAAAGAAAAACGGCGACCTGGAATGGAGAAAGAAAATCGAGGCGCCGGATGCCTGCGAAATAAACGGTCTTTGGACGATAAACATGCAGGATGATGGAATAGTTGCCGCAGGGGAAACGTGCAAAGACGAGGGGGAAAAGATTTGGGCGGCGACACTCTCAGCGTCGGGCAGGTTCAAGTCGATGAAGGAAATGCTCCCGGTTAAGGGAGCAAATGTTCAACAGATAATCCCGTCAGGCGACGGCGGGCTGACCGCGGTAGGCGTTCTTTATGAGAAAGAAACCAACAGCCCGGCCACCTGGATATACAGGACAAAGTTTAACTCTGACAATTAGGAACGGATAAAAGGAGAATCCGTAATGGCAAAATCCTATACGCATGAGGAAAAATAAAGTTCATAAACAGCATCTATGGTAACGCGCTCGGAGTTGCTTGCCGTCGGTCTATGGCATGATGGATATGCAACTGACCCCGATTACGTTAATAAGATTGTAAGAGTAATGAGTGGGCCTACGATGAAAGAAGCGCTGAAAAAGGCAAGAATTTCCAATGAGCGCAAGAAGCAGCATGGTGGAGAGGGGGGCACGCATTCCAGCGAGACGCTTAAACGCGATGCATCTGATTACCATGTGGTCTGGCGTATTAAGGAGGATGGCTCTACAAGGGGATACTTCATCTGAAACGATTGATCTTATGATTTAGCAATAATTGCCATTAGCTGTGTGAATGTTCTGAAATTGTATCAAATTTGTAAAAGTCAACCTCATATCGGGGAGTTACGGTTTTTTGGTTTTATTGCCCTCGAAAGCCCGTGTGCGTAAAAGGCGATTCCGATGATGCGTTGAATTCCGAAAGGAGGAAAATGGATGAACAAAATTGAAAATCACAATTTTTTATACAGAAAAATCGCCTGTGCGCTGATTTCTTTCTTTATCCTTTCAGGGATATACACCACCATGGCATATTCCGGGGAGTTCGACTTGAGCGAGCAGGACCCAACCGAGGTGGTCGATCTGCCCGGAACAAATATGAGGGGGGGGATGTTTTTTTATTATTTTGACGAGAAGTTAAAGAATGGGAGGATAATAAAGGACCACACGAGGAAAGCGGGGATACTGGTCGACGACGAGGCCCTTTACTATGCACACATAGGCGTTGAGGACGTTAGTATGCTGGACCCCGGAGGCGAGTGTAATTTCGGCGTCCATAAGAACAATTTCCTAATGGACTGCTGGAGCTTTGGCGCAAGGCATAACCGGATCATGTACCTTTTCAGGTTCGGCAATAATAGCGCGGAACTACTTGACGTGATAAATAAGGCGTATGTGGGGCGTGGAATGCCTGGAATGGACTTTGACTCAGATGCCCCTGAGGCAAACAAGCCTTCCCTTATGGATGGAGATAAAGGATGTAGATAGCGACGGCAATCCCGAGATAAAACTCTCGATCTATATATATGACGAGTACGATTTCGACCTTTACATCCATATTAAAGACGATAAGCTCCGGGTCAACCTTAACCCGGCCCTTTACAAACCCCTTTTTGAGGCGGAAAAAAAGAGGGATGGATCAGGCAAAAGGACGGACGCATATTACATCTATGGATTTCTTTCCGGGGCGCTAAGGCTTGATGAAATAAGGGCAGAGGTGAGGCTTGCAGATGCTAAGGTGAGGTCTGAAGAGGCAGAGGTGAGGCCTGAAGATGAGCAATATGGAAAAGTCATACCCCTGCTTGAAAGACGCGATAAATGGGATGACGCATTCCATTATTTCGATACGGCGCCTCCTTTGATCAAATACGACTTGAATAAGAGGTGAAATCAATGGGCTATAACTTCTGGAAAAATATAAAGATCAAAAAAGGTTCTGGGGGCGCCGGCGCAGTTACGGAAGATGAGAAATACGCCATTATAGAAGATGCCGATTCCACCTGGGGAGAGATGGGGCTTACTCAGGAGCAGAAGGCCTTTGGAATAGCCACCATGAACGTAGAGTCTGGTTTTAATCCAGAAGCTGAGAATCCTGCCCCTAAAAGCACCGCTTATGGCTTGGGACAGTTTACCGATCCTGCATGGGAAACTGCGGTTAAATATTACAATGCCAAATTTAGAGATAAAGGCGAGCCCAGGATCGACGCCGATTCGAGCAGAAGCGATACGGACGCCCAGATAAAGGTAACGGGCGCGTGGATTGAAAGGGTCTGGGAAAGGGCAGGGGTGATTGCGGGAGACCCCGCGTTGGAAGATTACAACTTTATGGAGACCGCCTATGGCGTATGGCACGAAGGGACCGGCGCAAGGGTAGAGGATTATATTAACAAGGATGGTAAAAATGTGCCGGGCATAAAGACCTTTCTTGACGGTGAGTACAGCCATTCGTCTTTAAGGTCATCTTTTAACGGCACCTATGTCGAGGCGCATGACGCGCTTGATAAAAAAGATATTCTGTCAAAGACTTCCGGGACAAAAAGGCGGTCAGGCCAAACAGGAGGCGCTTGGGAGACCTTGCGGCGCCAGGGCAATGAGGTCTGGCGCATTCTGTCCGACGGAGGCACACGGGGGTATTTCATAAGCGAGTGATTATGCCATTACTTAAAAAAAGCCTCCCTCAAAAATGAAATTGTGCTTTTTTTGTGTCAAAAGCATCCAAAACGGACATGAAATTTCAAAACGGACAAGACCATTGGAACGCCATAACTCCGTAGTGTTAAAGGCAAAACGGGAAACCGAGCCTGAAATTAAGGATTGACAATTCAAGCGGGAAAAGATAGTTTTAATGGTTCCTTCGGGTATAATTCCTCGAAGCAAGCTTTCCAAACCATGAACATAAGTTCCATATACCCCGTCAGCTTGGCACGGACAGGCTTTATTTAATATGACTGCACAAAAGACGATATGGTCGGTTGGCGGAGGCAAGGGAGGGGTCGGAAAGAGCGTAACCACCACGAACCTCGGCGCGGCCCTCGCAATGAGGGGCAAAGAGGTGATATTGGTGGACGCGGACCTGGGCGGTGCGAACCTTCATACCTATTTCGGATTGAAGTACCCCCAGAAAAGCCTCGACGACTTCATCAAGGGCAGATGCAAGACGCTCGAGGAGACCTCCGTGGAGACCCCGGTCAAGGGGCTCCGCCTTATAACGGGCGGAGGGGAGTTTCTGGGGATCGCCGACCCGGAGTACGCCCAGAAGCAGAACTTCATCGAACAGATAAAGAAGCTCGAGGCCGAGTACATCATAGTCGACCTCGGCGCCGGGTCCACCAACAACGTGCTTGACTTCTTCGGCATCTCAGCCGAGGGGATAGTGGTGCTCGCGCCGGAGCCGGCGGCCATCCAGAACGCCTATATGTTCGTCAAGAGCTTCGTGTACAGGCGGCTTCAGAGGCTCTTTGCGGATAACCGGAAGGTATCCGATATAATCACCGAATCGGCCGACGCGCATAGCGATAGGAGGATAAAGACCGTCTCCGACCTATGCGAAAGGATCGCGTCGCTGGACCGCGAGGCGGCCGTGAAGGCCGTCTCCGAGGTCAAGGGCTTCAGGCCGAAGCTTCTTCTCAACATGGCCGCGTCGAAAGAGGACGTCAAGGTGGCCGAGGCCTTTAAAAACGCCGCAAGCGCGTTTTTAAGCCTCGATACGGACTTCATAGGCGTGTTGTATTCCAGGCCGTCTATAAAGGCCGCCGCAAGGAAGATGCGCCCCTTCATGCTCGATGAATCGGCGGTAGAGGCCAGAAGGGACATGGAAGAGATAGTAACCACTCTGCTCGCCGAATCCGGCGCGGCGGCGAAGCCGCCCGCGGGCGTGGAGGCCGTTAGGGAGGTATTCGGCTTCAACGACAACGTGGAGCAGAACGGGACCGTATTCCATGTCCAGACCGAAGCGCAGGGCGGCGGCGACCCTGTGGTGGAGACCATCATATACCAGAGCGGGAGGGTCTTTTTCAGCAAGAGATCGACGCTTGCTGATATCAGGCGGGACGCAAAGACGGATTTGAGAGAGTTCGCCAAGAAGCAGCACTACGCGGCGATTACAGCGGTAAAGATGAACAGAATAACCGCACAGGGTCTTAAGTGATGGCGCACAGGGTACGTTTACAGGGGAGTTCGCGGGCCTTTACAGCCGCGTTCAGGAGGGAGCTTGAGAACGCCGGCCTTGAGGCCGTGGTTGAGGCGGTGGAATCCGTCACCGGCGCCAGGCGGGCGACGGCAAAGGACCTCCTTATATACGAGATAAAAAAGAAGGCCGAATTGCAGGCCTTTTCAAGGAAGAGGTCCGTAAGGCCGTTCCTCGTCTTCACGAAGCTCGAACTGCGGCATGACGAGATTTCATTCTTGAAGGAAAAGGGGCTCATGGGGGTTATCAGACCCGATACCTCCCCGGAGGATATCTTCTTCCACGTCAATAAGGCCATCTTCTGCAACAGGATGATCAAGAGGAACGCCAGGGCCCCGGTCAACATGCCCGTGGAGATAATCGCCGGCCAGAAGAAGATCAGCACGGTCTCCTCGCTATTGAGCAGGGACGGCATGTTCATAGTGACCCTCAACCCCCTGCCGCTAAATTGCGTGTGCGAGCTCGCCTTCAAGGTCCCCGGCATTGGGAAGGACTTCAGGACCGGCGCGAGGGTGCTCTACAACGTCCCGGTCAACAGGGACCTGAACATCATATCAAGCCCGCAAGACCCCTTCAAAAGGTTCATTTCCCACCCGGGCATGGCTGTCTTTTTCCTGGACCTGCCGGCCCAGGACAGGGAACTGATCGACAGGTACGTCAAGAGCCTGGACTGAAGCCTGACAGGCTGCTGAAACCTTTATATGTCTATGGTTTATGTTTATGCGATGGTTTCTTCTTGAACATGCATAGCGAGCGCATTCCCCGTAGCTTGGCTTAGGGGTCAAGCGAGCGCATAGAAATAGATACTTCCTTATATGTCGAAGATTCCTCGCAGCTTGGCTAGCGGGGAGCTTCAACAAACAACGGAGGGGAGACTTTATTTGACGGAGTCCGGACCTGACGGGAGGTAAAACGGCATGGATTACATCCGTCGGGGCGATATCAGGATAAAAAAACGGTGGTCGCGGTTTATCTGACCTGGCCGGCGAACCTCTTTAAAATTTCTATCACCTCATAGTCCTCGACCTGGCTGAAGTCGAGATAGAGCTGGCCGACGGCGTAAAAGAGCGGGGGCATCACCGGACATACCACGTCGTCCACCTCGTCCATGCCCTTTATCCGATCCACAGTATCCACGGGCCCTCCGGGGACGGCCACTATTATCTTCTTGGCCCCGGCGGCGTGCACGGCCTGTATGGCGGATATCATGGTGGAACCGGTCGCCAGTCCGTCGTCCGCTATTATCACAGTCCTGTCTTTAAGCGGCACCTTCTCCTTGACTCTCCTGTAGAGCTTGAGCCTCTCCTTCACGGCGTCGAGACGCTCCTTTTTTTCCTTCTCGATATAATCCTGCCTTATATGCATGCCGGCGAGGGCGGCCCTGTTCAGGTACACGGCTCCGTCCTCGGTTACCGCTCCTATCGCAAGTTCTGGGTTGAACGGGGCCCTGAGTTTGCCGGCAAAGATTATATCGAGGCCGCACCCGAGCTCCCTGGCTATCTCTGCGGCTACGACGACGCCTCCGCGCGGCAGCCCCAGGACGACGGTATCCGCGCCGGAGTACTCCTCCAGCAGCTTTGCAACGACCTTACCGGCTTCTTTCCTGTCGGCGTATATTTTCGGTCCTTTATTCATCGCTCATCCTGTATGCTCTGTCAGGATGTTGAAAAAGTCCATCCATGGCTTTTTCAACCACGATTCGGACAAATGGGATTTGTCCAAACCTTACAAATTGCCCGGCTTTTCAAGCCTCGCAATTTGGCAATCCATCCATGGATTGCTTTATCAGGGTGTTTTTCAACACCCTGATAATAATACACCGTACCTGGGATTTGTCAAGGAGGCTCCTGCCGGGCAAGACCCCACTAAACTCTTGCCGTGGCAATCTTTATAAGTTATATTCTATCTGACTTCTGAACTGTTTTTTTGCACCGGTTCAGGACTATACTGCGCCAGTTGATTCCGGCATGGGATTCAAGATATTTCAGGTGGATGCGTTTACGGACCGGCCTTTTTCCGGCAACCCCGCGGCAGTGTGCGTCGTGACGGCGCATCGAGACGATAGGTGGATGCAGGACGTCGCGCGGGAGATGAACCTGTCGGAGACGGCGTTTTTGCGCGTCCGGCCCGATGGCGTAGACATGCGCTGGTTTACCCCGACGACCGAGGTAGACCTCTGCGGACACGCCACCCTCGCCTCCGCCCATGTCCTGTGGGAAGAGGGTTTCGTGGACAGGGGGGAAAAGATACTTTTCTACACGCGCAGCGGGACCCTGAGCGCCGAACTCAAGGACGGATATATCGAGCTCGACTTCCCGCGTGAGCAGGATGAGCGGACAAGCGCCCCCGCCGGCCTGCGGGACGCCCTCGGGGCGCCGCTGCTCTACGTCGGCAGGAACCGCTTCGATTATGTCGTAGAGGTAGACTCGGAGGAGACCCTGAGGGGCTTGAGGCCGGACTTTGCCCTACTGTCCCGGATACCGGCAAGGGGCGTGATAGTCACAGCCGCCTCGTCCGCGCCGGGATATGACTTTGTGTCGCGTTTCTTCGCGCCGCGCTTGGGTATAGACGAGGACCCGGTGACAGGGTCGGCGCACTGCTGCCTCGGCCCCTTCTGGCAGAGGAGGCTTGATAAAGACGGCTTTATCGCGTACCAGGCTTCTTCACGCGGCGGCGTGGTGCGCGTGCGCATCGACGGCGGGCGGGTCTTCATCGGGGGGCAGGCCGTCATAGTCCTTCGAGGCGAGCTGGCGTAGGGACGCTCCTGAGCCGTGCCGCGCGGCGAGCCGAGCCGCTTATGTGAACCCTCCCCTGGGCCTGGAAGCCCCGGGGGATGCGGAACGCTAAAAAAATGAACCCTACCCTGGCTTGGAAGCCCCCTGGGTTTTCAGAACGCTAAAAAAGTGAAAATGCATGGCGAGCGCGAAGGCCGCGAGCATTGCCGCGGGGAGATTGAAGCTCCCCGCAGCAAGCTGCGAGGAATCTTCGACATATAAGGAAGTATCTATTTCTATGCGCTCGCTTGACCCCGTAGCAAGCTACGGGGAATGCGCTCGCTATGCATGTTCAACCCTCCCTGGGCTTAAAACTTCAGGGTTCTAAGAAAGTTAAAATAACTGAAACAGGGCGGGAAAAATGGCAGAGAATAATATCGCCGAAAGGCTTGCCGACTTTGGATTGGGCCTCAGGTTTGACGACCTCCCCCAGGAGGTCGTACATGAGACAAAGAGGAGGGTGATAGACACCCTTGCCTGCATGCTCGGGGCGTACGACTGCCCGCCGGTAAAGGCCGTGAGGGCGATGGCCCCTGCGGTGTCGGACGGCCCTTGCGCCGGCATATTGGGCAGCCCCGGGTCTACGACGCCGGACTTCGCCGCTTTCGCCAACGGGGTGATGGCGCGCTACCTCGACTTCAACGACACGTATCTTTCAAAGGAGCCCGCCCACCCCTCGGACAATATCCCCGCGGCGCTTGCCTGCGCCGAGGCCGCTGGGGCGAGCGGGGCTGAATTCATCGCCGCAGTGGTCGCCGCTTACGAAGTCCACTGCGCCCTGTGCGACGCCGCTTCTCTGCGCACAAAGGGCTGGGACCATGTGACCTACGGCTCGTTCTCTTCCACGGTGGCGGCGTCCATGCTCCTCAGGCTTTCACGGGAAGAGGCCATGAACGCGCTCGGCATCGCCGGGGTCGCCTCTCCGGCTCTGCGGCAGACAAGGGGCGGGGAGCTTTCGATGTGGAAGGGCTTTGCCTTTGCGAATGCCGCCAGGAACGCGGTATTCGCGGCCTTCCTCGCGAAAAACGGCATCACCGGCCCATCCCCGGTATTTGAAGGGGAGTTCGGTTTCTTCAAGCTCGTATCAGGTCCCTTTGACCTGCCCGCCTTCCCATCAGGCAGGTCGAACAGGTTCAAGATACTTGAGACGTACATGAAGTACTACCCGGCCGAGTACCACGCGCAGAGCGCCATAGAGGCCGCCGTGGAGCTCTCCCGCGAGATAGACGACGTCTCGTCCATAGATTCGGTCGCCGTGAGCACGTTCAGCGCGTGCTACGATATCATAGGCCACGGCCTGGCGAAGCGGAGGCCCAAGACAAGGGAGACCGCCGACCACAGCCTCGCCTATTGCGTGGCGGCCGCGTTGATGGACGGGAACATAACGGTGGATACCTTCTCCGGGGATAGGCTCAGGGACAGCAGGCTCCTCGGCCTCATAGACAGGGTCGAGATAATAAAAGACCCTGAGTTCGACAGGCTCTACCCGGAGTCCATGCCCAACAGCGTCGTGGTGGTTCTGAAGTCCGGGGACGTCCTCTCAAAAGAGGTCATATACCCGAGGGGCCATCCCAAGACCCCGTTTACCGACGTCGAGGTCGAGGAGAAGTTCAAGAGGCTCGGCGGACCGTACTTCGGCGGAGGCGGGGTAGACAGTGCGCTCCGGTCGCTCTGGGCGCTCGATGAGATGAAAGAGATAGGGGCGCTCCTGAGCCTCTTCAAGGCGGGGCGGACATGATATTCCCCGAGGCCCTTGAGACGAAAGAGGAGTTCGCGGGGTTCGCAAAAGAGGTCAATGGCGCGCTTGTGGCCAATATGACGGAGTTCGGCAAGACCCCGTATATGACTGCCGACGAGTTCGGCGGCATGGGATACTCCATCGTGCTGTTCCCCATGACGTGCTTCAGGGTGGCGATGAAGGCGATGGAGGAGGCGCTTGCGGAGCTCAAGGGCTCAGGCACGCAGAGGTCCATGCTCGACAGGATGCAGACCAGGGAGGAGCTCTACAGGCTCCTCAAGTATTCGCCGGGTTGAATATGGCCGGACGGGTCAATTGTTTCAAATGCAGGCATTTCTACATAACCTGGGAGAAGTACTTCCAGCGCGGGTGCAGGGCGCACGGCATAAAGACGATGGATATCCCGTCTGCCGTCGTACGGAGGATATCCGGGCTTGAGTGCCAGTCCTTTGAGCCGAGGGAGAAAAAGGGCGGCATTAAGGGCAACAATGATGAAAATGCATAGCACGCGCCCCTGAGCGCAAGCCCTGTTGCGGGGGGCTTCAAGGGGAGTGGGGGAGGAGGGGCTTTAATGCCCCGCTCTTTCAAGTCGCGTCCCCCGTTTTGTGCTCAGGTTATAATCAAGACAGATACGGATAGAGGGAGGGTTATGGTCCTTATCGAGTTCGATCCTTTCAAGGTCATAAAGGCCGCGCTCAAAAGCGGCGGCGACTTCGCGGACATATATGTCGAGGATATCGTCAACACCTCGATAGTATGCGAGGAGAAGAAGATCGAGAAGGTGGTCTCCGGCAGGGACAGGGGGTGCGGTGTAAGGGTGATAGCCGGATTCAAGACCTATTACGCGTACACGAACGACCTGACGGAAAGCGGCCTCCTGGAGATAGCGGGGGTCGTGGCAAAAGGCGTAAAGGAGGGTAAGGAGGCCGGCGACGTCTCTCTTGCGAGGAAGGACAGGGCCCCGGGCTTCGACATCAAGCGCGTCCCTTACATGGCCGGCCTTCAGGAGAAGGTCGGGTTCGTCAAGAGGGCCGACTCGACCGCATGGGCGGTGGATAAGAGGATAGTCCAGGTCAAGGTCGTCTATGGAGACGGCTACAAGAGGTTCGCCGTCGTAAATTCGCTCGGAGAGTGGGTGGAGGAGGAACGGGCCGGGCTGCTCTTACTATGCAGCGTCGTATCAAAAGAGGACGACGTCATACAGACGGGCTATGAGCCGGTGGGAGGGGTCATGGGGCTCGAGGCCCTTGATGAGACCACCCCCGAGATGGTGGCGGAGACCGCCGCGAAGAGGGCGGTCATGATGCTCGGGGCAAGGAGGGCCCCTGGGGGGAAGATGGGGGTCGTGCTCTCGAGCGAGGCCGGAGGGACGATGATACACGAGGCGGTCGGCCACGGCCTCGAAGCCGATCTCGCCCTGCAGAAGCTATCCGTCTATTCCGGCAAGGTGGGCGAGAAGGTCGCCTCCCCGCTGATAACCGTCCTGGACGACTCCACCATCCCGTACAAGAGGGGCTCTTTCTTCTACGACGACGAGGGCACCGCCGCCCAAAAGACGCTCCTCATAGACAGGGGGGTCTTGAAGAGCTGCATGTACGACAGGCTGAACGCGATGAAGGCCGGGGTCAAGTCCACCGGGAACGGCAGGAGGGAGTCTTACCACCACAGGCCTATCCCGAGGATGACTAATACGATGATAGCCCCCGGTACCGCGGACCCCGGCTCCATCATACGCTCGCTCGACAAGGGCCTTTTCGTGAAGAAAATGGGGGGCGGGCAGGTCAATACCGTCAACGGGGACTTCGTCTTCGAGGTCACCGAAGGGTATCTGATAGATGGGGGCAGTGTCGGGGAGCCTGTCAGGGGCGCCACCCTTACCGGCAACGGCCCCGAGGTGCTCATGAACATAGACATGGTCGGCAACGACCTCGGCTTCGGCATAGGCACGTGCGGCAAGGACGCCCAGGGCGTGCCTGTAGCGGA
>JACRLF010000120.1 GCA_016235365.1 Deltaproteobacteria bacterium
TAAGCTCGGTCAGGCAGGACGGCCCGGCCGCCGCCGTCGGGTTGAGGCGCGGGGACGTCGTAAAAGAGATAGACCGTAAGCCCATAAAGAACATCAAGGACTACAACAGGGCGCTTACCGCCGCTGAGAAGAACGAGTCGGTGCTCTTCCTTGTCATGAGGGGCAACAATACACTCTACGTAGTGATAAAGCCTAAAGGGTAAACGCTTACTGCCGGCGCGCCCCATAGAATGCATGACAAGCCCCTCCCTTTCGGGAGGGGCTTGTGGTTTAGCGCTCGTGGACCCGGAAAAACGGCGGATAACGGAAAGGACGGAGAACATAGTGGCGCTCTACGTGGTCGCCGTGACAGGCGCAAGCGGCGCAATATACGGGTTGAGGATTATCGGGGAGCTTCTAAAGAGGGGGGATGACGTTGACCTTATCATCTCCCCTTCGGGTTTTCTGATATTGAAAGAGGAGGCGGGGCTCGACCTCCGGGGCAGGGGGGGAGGGGGGGGCGGGTCCGTTGCCGCTGGCATAAGGTCCTGTCTGGAGGAGCCGCGGGGCAGGGGCAAGAGGGGCAAAGGGAAAAGGCCGGTCCTTAAAGGCAGGCTCAACTTCTTTCCTTCGGATGATCTCACGGCCTCCTGCGCCAGCGGCTCGGCAGGGGTAGAGGCGATGGTCGTATGCCCGTGCTCCATGGGCACCCTGGCGCGGATAGCATCGGGCGCATCTACCAACCTCATAGAGAGGGCCGCGGACTGCGCGCTCAAAGAGAAAAGGACGCTCGTGGTCGTGCCGAGGGAGACCCCGCTCAATACCATACACCTTGAGAACATGCTCAGGCTCGGCAGGGCAGGGGCCGCCATTGTCCCGGCCATGCCCGCGTTCTACAACCGCCCCGCGGCAATAGACGACATGGTGGACTTCATGGCCGGCAAGGTCCTTGACATGTTAGGGTTGGAGAACAGCCTCTATAAGAGGTGGAAAAAATAGGTTTTCTGGTTTATATTCTTGGCGGCTTTTTCAGCGGCCTGCTGAAAAATTTCTCGATAGAGACTGCGCCCGCGCCCAAAATAACATGCTCGATATAAGATACATAAGAGATAACCTCGACGAAGTGGAAAGAAGGCTTGCAACCCGCGGCGGGGCCGTAGACCTCTCACTGTTGAAGTCCCTTGATGCCGGCAGGAGGAAGCTATTGACAGAGGCCGAGGCGCTCAAGGCGAGGAAAAACACCGTCTCCGAGGAGATAGGCAGGCTAAAGAGGGAGAAAAAGGACGCATCAAACCTCGTTGCCGAGATGCAGGAGGTCTCCGTAAAGATAAAGGACCTCGACTCAAGGGTCGCTGGGTGCGAAGGGGAGCTTGAGGCGTGCATACTTCAGATACCCAACCTCCCGCACGAGAGCGTCCCCTTGGGCAAGGACTCCGAGGCGAACCCGGTCATAAGGACATGGGGCATGAAGCCGGAGTTCGGCTTTACCCCGCTTGAGCATACGGAGGTTGGAGAGAGGCTCGGCATCCTCGATTTCGAGAGGGCGGGCAAGCTCTCCGGGGCGCGGTTCTCGCTCTCAAAGGGGCCGGGGGCGCTCCTGGAAAGGGCGCTCATAAACTTCATGCTCGACCTCCACACAAGGGAGCACGGCTACCAGGAGGTACTCCCCCCGTTCATGGTAAAAAGCGGCGCCCTTCAGGGCACGGGCCAGCTCCCGAAGTTCGAGGAGGACCTCTTCAAGATAGAGGGGTGGGACCATTATCTCATCCCCACGGCCGAGGTCCCGATCACCAACATCCACAGGGACGAGATACTCGACGACGAGGCCCTGCCGCTCTGCTACGTCGCCTATACCCCGTGCTTCAGGAAAGAGGCCGGCTCGTACGGCAAGGACGTCAAGGGGCTCATAAGACAGCACCAGTTCAACAAGGTCGAGCTTGTGAAATTCGCAACCCCCGAGACATCTTACGCGGAGCTTGAAAGGCTCACCAATGACGCGGAGGAGGTATTGAGGAGGCTCAACCTCCACTTCAGGGTCGTGGCGCTCTGCACCGGGGACCTGGGGTTCTCGTCGGCAAAGACCTACGACATAGAGGTCTGGCTCCCCGGACAGGGCAAATACAGGGAGATATCCTCGTGCAGCGACTTCGAGGCGTTCCAGGCGAGAAGGGCGAACATAAGGTGCAGGCCGCGGGGCGGAAAACCCCGGTTCCTCCATACCCTGAACGGCTCCGGGCTTGCCGTGGGAAGGACCGTCGTGGCGATACTTGAGAACTGCCAGCAGGAGGACGGAAGCGTGGTAGTGCCCCAGGCCCTCCGTCCCTACATGGGAGGGCTTGAAAAGATAACGAAGATAGGGTAAAGATATCTTAGGGGGGTGAAAACGTCTTTAGCCGTCATTGCGAGGAGAGATTAGAGCGACGAAGCAATCTCCAGGCAATCGATTTGCCTGAAGACGGGGTCGCAACGCACGCAATGACTCAAGGGAACTCTAAAAATTTTTTTCGATGTCATTGAGGAGCGCACGCCACGAAAATCTCAAAGTTATGGATTTACAAAAAGATGAGATTGCTTCGCTACGCTCGCAATGACGAGCCAAGGAATTAATCAGAGGGTCCATAGTTTCGAGTTTTTCAACAACCTGATCCAATATCATCCCTTCCATAAGACCCCGCGCGAATTCACGGAGGGTTAGGCTAATGGTAAGTCACTGGTCTTGAAAACCAGCGGGTTAACGCCCTTGGGGGTTCGAGTCCCTCACCCTCCGCCAGTTTATTCCGAACCCAAGCTATTCGTACGAACTATCGGGTTCAAGTTGCAAACTTGAACATGCAGAGAGACATTCGCCAAGGCTTGCCCTTAATGAACAGGCGGGACTTTTCCATAAATAAAGCACGGTAGGATGGGTTGAGCGAAGCGAAGCCCATCACTAAATCATCATCGTTCGCCCACGGCAATATCATCCGCGCAAGTTGGGCAGGTTCGGTCGGCTTCGCGTAACCCGAAAATCTTTTCTCAGCCGTAACCCGGCCCGCAGCCTCCGCACGTATCTCCGCCTGGGCCTCCGCCGCCGAGGTTCAGCCCGCAGTCAGGGCATTCTCCGGATGTCGATCCTCTGACATCGGCGCCGCACGCCGGGCAGACCCCTTCATCTCTCCTGTCCTGAGCGTCTTTAAGCTCGGGGTAGACCTTGCGCAAGAACTCATCTATGACCCGGACGGCTGGACCTGCAAGCGCGCTGTCCACAAAGATCCCGTAGTCAGCGGACTTGCTGCAGGCCCCGCCCCCGTCTATCTTCATTATCTCGTATTCTATCCCAGCGGACCCGAGCCCCCTAACAAGCTCGGTAACCCTGTGGATATCCCCTTCCTCGACGCATACAAGAGAGCCCGCTGGGTCGGGCAGGTCCATCTTAGGCGCCTCAGCCGGGCGGATGAGAGGAACCTCGCAGGCGGCGCAGACCATGATGTGCGGGAAGTATTCGGCCCCGCATTGGGGGCATATCTTTACGTCTTCATCCATAGGTGCCTGGCCCGTTTTATTTATATAGGAATTTTGAAAACCAGCCTTGATTATACCAGAGAGTCGTGGTACAAATAAAGCTCGAAAGCGAAATGCGAAACTCTTTTGCACGGCACTTTTAAGGATCCCCGCAACCGGTTGCGCGGGTTCTTCAGTTTTGAGGGAACGGTTATAAGGAGAGGTGGCCGAGTGGCTGAAGGCAGCTGCCTGCTAAGCAGTTGTAGGGCTAAAACTCTACCGGGGGTTCGAATCCCCCCCTCTCCGCCAGTTTGACCGAGAAAGCTTGACGGGATTCGAACGGCGACCGAGCGCCGAGCAAAGCGAGGAAGAGGCCGCAGGACGCGGCCGGAAGAGAGGACGACCGGGGTCGAAGCGAAGAGACAGGAAGTCGAGGAGCGTAGACCGAACCGGGCCGATGGTAAGCGGACCGACAAAGCCGATGAATAACCACAGGGTCAGCCAAAATCCCCCGGAAATATCGCGCACATCAAGTGCAGAAACAAAATACGCGATGCTAAAGGCCATTGCCAGGTTTGCAAAGAAAATCCCAGCAAAACCTTTCGGATTGGCCTTTAGGTTTTTTGCGCTTCGGCTTCGGTAAAGCCGTTGAGTCTTGCCCATTGTTTGCTAAACAGAGTTACATACGCGCCGCCAAGAACAACGCTCGTAATAGCAGCAGAAATAATGGCGAGATAGCTGAAAGTTATGATATCCATACTGTGATTGCAACAATTATTCCATTCTCTCTTAGGGTCGATACCCCGCAGCTTGCTGCGGAGAGGTTCATTTTAACTATTTATAATAGGCGGAGATTTCATTGTCAAGAAGAACAGGGCGAACGATTGGCGAATCGAGGCCTGGGGTTTCTATGTAATAGCGGCCTTCGTGCCGCGTTTTTCGCAAACCGCTGATAAAAAGCCGGGCATGAACCACGCCGCAGGAAACATCAAAAATATTTTCTGTTGTATTGAGCGTGAAAAATCCTTACAATATAATTCGGCCTGACAGGGGAATGCCAGAAGGAGCCACGGCGGTTAAACATGCGTAGTGCCATCGAGCCGCCAGTGCGCTTCGCGGCCCTTTTACCGGACTGTCCGGAGAGGCGGCAGAGGGGCTGTAGGGCCAGTTGATTAGGAGAAGTTTTTTAAGGGTTGTTTTTTAGCATTCTGAAACCCCTGGGGCTTCCAAGGACGGGGAGGGTTCATTGCGCCTGTAGCTCAGCTGGATAGAGCGTCTGACTACGAATCAGAAGGCCGGGGGTTCGACTCCCTCCAGGCGCGCCAATATATACCCCTGCCTATTGCTGGGAGTCGAAAGGGCCTGAACGCCGAGCAAAGCGAGGAAGAGGACGCAAGGATGCGTCCGGA
>JACRLF010000121.1 GCA_016235365.1 Deltaproteobacteria bacterium
GGCGCCCATCCTCACACCCATCCTCGATATCTCGGCAAGCCCCCTTGTTATGAGGGCGGCCCTGGCGTTGCAGCCGAGCGCGAGGCCGTCGGAGATGCCGGAGGCTATGGCTATCACGTTCTTGAGCGCCCCTCCGAGCTCAACGCCCGTCACGTCGGAGTTCGTGTAGACCCTGAGGTACGGCGTTGAGAAGGCGTGCTGCACCGCCGTTGCCGCCTCCGCCGACTCCGAAGCGGCGCAGACCGCCGCCGGAAGCCTGCGCGCCACCTCCCTGGCGAAAGACGGGCCGGAGAGCGCCACAAGGGCGCCGTGGTGCACGGCCTTGAGCACGTCCTTCAATATGCCGGAGGGGGTCAGGAGCGTATCCTGCTCGATCCCCTTCGTGGCGCTCACTATTACCGCGTCCTTCCGTATGAAGGGCCTTGCGGATGAGAATACGCCGCGAAGCCCGTGGGAAGGCACCGCGCTCACCACGACGCCCGCACCCATCAACGCCTCCTCGATGGAGGAGCACGGATTGATGTTCTCCGAGAGCGTTACGCCGGGGAGATAGACGCTGTTCACGCGCGTCAGGGCAATGGAGCGGCAAAGCTCCGCTGACCTGGCCCACAGCCTCACCTTAAAGCCCTTTTGCCCTAATATATCGGCCAGGGCGGTGCCCCAGCTCCCGGCGCCGAGCACCGCGAAAGTCCCGGTATCCTCAGCCTTGAAGCTCTCCCGCTGCTTGGCCAGCGGGGGAGCTTCGACATGTAAGGCAGTATCCATATCCGATTCGCTCGCTTGACCCCGCGGCTTTTCCGCGGCCTCGCGCTCGCCATGCATGTTCATTACGGCTCCGCCCTCCTCTTCTCTATCCACTCCATCCGCGTCCTGAGCGCCTCCTGGTTCGGGTAATCGCCGGAAAGGGCCCTGTATATGGCCAACGCCTCGTTCAGCCGTCCCGCCTCCTCGAGGGCCCTGGCCTTGCCGAAACGCGCCTCGATCTTCAGGCGGCCCTCAGGGGCCTCCGAGATGACGGCATCATACCATGAGAGCGCCTCTTTCAGGTCCCCCTCTATATAATATGTGTTGGCTATATCGAATTTTATCTGCGGGATGGGGCCCGGCCCCGAGGAGTCAAGGAGCCCCTTGAGCTCCAGGCGCGCCTGGCGCAGGTCGTTCATCTTGACATACTCCATCGCTATGGCGTAAACGTACCTTTTAGCGTCGGGAGGGCCGGACCGGAGTATCGCCCCGTACTCCTCGATGGCCTTCCTGTGGTCGTTGGCGCCGGAGTAAAGCTCCGCGAGGTCCGCCCTGGCGCGCACGGCCTCGGTACTTTCCGGGTAGATGTATATAAGGATCGAGTACGATTCTATCGCCTTTTGACGGTCGTTGAAGCGGCGGTTCTGGATAGAGGCTATCATGTACTGGCTCTTCGGCCCGTATGCGCTCGATTGGTGGCGGCTCACGACCTCGGAGTACTTCGAGAGGGCGCCGGGATAGTCGCCGTCGCCCAGATGCTCTTGCGCCGCCTCGAAGACGGCGCGCGCCTGGTCTCTGGAATGGCACGCGGACAGAAATAACAGTGCGAGCAAGGCGGCCGCAACGGATGATCTTCTTATGGGATGGTCTTTTGAGGGCACTTGCAATGGCCGGCGTCTCCGGTTGAAACTCCCCTGAGCCAAGCCGCGGGGAATCTTCCAACAGATTGCGGAAAGACTATCAGGCTGTTGAAAAAGTCCATCTACTGCGTTGTCATCGTCGCTCTGCTACGGCGTATGGACAAAATACGCCTCATTCCTCGCTCCTCGACGCCTTCGGGGCACCCCCGCCAAGTGGCGTGGGTCGGGAGCTTTTTGAACATGCATAGCGAGCGCCCAGCCCGCAGCTTGGCTAGCGGGGCTAAGCGAGCGAATCGGATATGGATACTTCCTTACATGTCGAAGATTCCCCGCGGCAAGCCGCGGGGAGCTTCAACAGCCTGAACGGACGCGAGGGTTTTTCAACAACCTGCTATTTTATCCTGTCATTCTGAACATGCATGGCGGGGCCGCCGGCTCACCCCTCGGCCCCGTCCTCCTCGTCTTCCTTTTCCGCTATGGGGGCTATCCCGGTTATCTTCTCATCCGGCTCTATCTCCATGAGACGGACGCCCTGGGTGTTCCTGCCTATGACAGGGACGCCCTTCATCGCTATCCTTATTATCTTGCCGACCGAGGTCGATATCATCAGCTCATCGGAGTCCGTCACCTTCACGATGCCGGCCACCGGGCCGTTCTTATCGGTTATCTTTATGTTTATGAGTCCGCTGCCTCCCCTGCCCTGGCCCCTGTACTCGGAGAACTCGGTCCTCTTGCCGTACCCCCTCTCGGTCACGGTCAGCACGGTGGCGCCATCCTCGACCGTCTCCATCGAGACCACGCTGTCGCTGTCGGCGAGCCTTATGGCCTTCACCCCCCGCGCCTGGCGGCCCATCTCCCTGACCTCCTCCTCGTTGAACCTTATGGCCTGGCCCTCCCTTGTGCCGAGGAATATGTCCATCTTGCCGTCGGTGAGGCGCGCGGAGATAAGGCTGTCGCCCTCGTCGAGGTTGACGGCGATTATCCCCCCGGAGCGGATGTTCGAGAACGACATGAGGTCCGTCTTCTTTATCACGCCCCTGGCGGTGGCCATGACTATGTTGCGCCCTTCGATGAACTCCCTCGCGGGCAGGTAGCACGTTATCTTCTCGTCCTGGGCTATGTTCAGGATATTGACTATGGCCTTGCCCTTGGCGGCCCTCCCGGCCTGCGGTATGTCGTAGACCTTGAGAGAGTACGCCTTGCCCCTGTCGGTGAAAAACAATATGTAGCTGTGGGTGGAGGCGATAAAGAGGTTGCTTACGAAGTCCTCCTCCCTGGTCGTCATCCCGGTCTTGCCCTTGCCCCCGCGCTTCTGTATCTTGAAGAGGGACGTGGGGTTCCTCTTGATGTAGCCGCCGCTGCTGATGGTGACGGCCATGTCTTCTTCGGCTATGATATCCTCGATGGTTATCTCGCCCGCGTCCTCCACTATCTGGGTCCTTCTCGCGTCGCCGTAGCGCTCCCGTATCTCCTTGAGTTCGTCAACTATCACGCCCATGAGCAGGTTTTCGCTCCCGAGTATCTCTTCGAGGGACTTTATCAGCTTCAATACCTCGCGGTACTCGTCCATTATCTTATCCCTCTCCAGGGCCGTGAGCCTCTGGAGCCTCATCTCGAGTATGGCCTGGGCCTGTATCTCGCTCAGGCCGAAGTTCTTCACGAGCCCGGCCTTCGCCTCCTGGGGCCCCTTGGAAGACCTTATAAGCTTTATCACCGCGTCGATGTTGTCAAGGGCGGTCTTGAGCCCCTCGAGTATATGGGCCCGCTCGCGCGCCTTCTTGAGTTCGTAGATGGTCCTCCTGGTCACCACCTCTTTCCTGAAGCGCACGAACTCACGCAGGAGCGACGGCAGCGGCAGCACCCTCGGCGCCCCGTTGACTATGGCGAGGTTTATGATGCCGAAAGAGGTCTTCATCTGGGTGTGGAGATAGAGGTTGTTGAGCACCACCTCGGCTATCTCGTCCCTCTTGAGCTCCACCACTATCCTCATCCCCTCCCTGTCCGACTCGTCGCGCACGTCGGATATGCCCTCGACCTTCTTGTCCCTTACGAGGTCCGCTATGCTCTCTATCAGCCTGGCCTTGTTGACCATGTAGGGTATCTCGGTGATGACGATGGCCTGCCTGTTTGTCCTCGGATTTTTCTCGACCGTGGCCTTTGCCCTGAGCTGAATTATGCCCCTGCCGGTGGAGTACGCCTCTTTTATCCCCTTTGTCCCGTTGATGAACCCGCCGGTCGGAAAATCCGGGCCGGGGATGAGCTTCATGACGGACTTGAAGTCCGCCTCCGGGTTCTTTATGATATGGATGATGGCGTCGACGACCTCGGTCAGGTTGTGGGGGGGCATGTTCGTGGCCATACCCACCGCTATGCCCGAAGAGCCGTTCACAAGGAGGTTCGGGAAGGCCGCGGGCATCACGACCGGCTCCTGCAGGGACTCGTCGTAGTTGGGGGCGAAGGTCACGGTCTCTTTCTCGATGTCCTTCAGAAGCTCGCCCGCGAGCCTGGCCATCCTTATTTCCGTATACCTCATGGCCGCCGGAGGGTCCCCGTCTATCGAGCCGAAGTTGCCCTGTCCGTCCACGAGCGGATACCTCAGGGAGAAGTCCTGCACCATCCTGGTGATGGCGTCGTAGACGGCCATATCCCCGTGCGGATGGTATTTACCTATGACGTCTCCGACCACGCGGGCGGATTTCTTATAGGGCTTGTTCCACTCGACCCCCATCTCGTGCATCGCGAAAAGTATCCTTCTGTGCACGGGCTTGAGCCCGTCCCTCACGTCCGGCAGCGCCCTGCCGACTATCACCGACATGGCGTAGTCGAGGTAGGACTTTTTCATCTCGTCTTCTATATAGACCGGTATCTGCTCCTGTGCCATCTCGCCCCTTTTCCATCCGTCCGTGTCCTTTGCCCCCGTGGGCCGCGCGAACGGGGCCCATACGGACAAAAAACAAGGTTTTTCAATGTCATACCCACGTAAGCCGCAACGGCGCCCTCTATCTCGTCTATCCCGGGAACCGACGGATATATGCCTGCGCAATAAAATATGATATTAATGTTTTGGATGCATGTCAAGGTCAAATGAACATGCATAGCGAGCGCATTCCCCGCAGCTTGGGCTTAGGGGTCAAGCGAGCGAATAGAAATAGATATTTCCTTATACGTCGAAGATTCCTCGCGGCTTGCCGCGAGGAGCTTCAACCCCGGCGGATGGGCGCCCGCGCGGCAGGGCGGGGGCGAAAGTTTTATGGCGGCGTCATTTCCTTGATGACTTTTTTTCTATTCTTATGCTAAACTTCTGCCTTCCGGTTTTCGTGGCCCTGCAGGACAATCCCGGTCATAGGCCTCTCTATCGCTGTCTTTAAAGCTGAACCGGCCGGTCTGAGTTCTCAGTGGGTGTCGAAAAACACCCTTTTCCGATGGATATATTTCGTGGAGGATTTCCAATCATGGCAAAAAAGTTCGTCTACTTCTTCGGCGGCGGCAAGGCGGAAGGCAAGGGAGACATGAAGGACATCCTCGGGGGCAAGGGGGCGGGGCTTGCCGAGATGACCAACATAGGGCTGCCTGTGCCGTCCGGGTTCACCATCACCACCGAGGTCTGCGATTACTACTACAGGAACAACAGGAAATACCCGAAGGGCTTCGAGGAAGAGGTGGGCAAGCACCTCGCAAGGCTTGAAAAACTCGTCGGCAAGAAGCTCGGCGACCAGAAAGACCCGCTCCTCGTCTCCGTAAGGTCAGGGGCGGCAAGGTCCATGCCCGGTATGATGGAGACCGTACTCAACCTCGGATTGAACGACAGGTCGGTGGAAGGGCTCGCCGAAAAGACGAAGAACAGGAGGTTCGCCCTCGACGCGTACAGGCGCTTCATAATGATGTACGGCTCCACGGCCATGGGCGTGCCACGCAAGAAGTTCGACGACGAGTTCGACGAGATGAAGGAGAGGAAGACCAGGGTGCGCCTGAACATAAGGACGCGCCCCGTGCTCGACACCGACGTAAACGTCGATGAGCTCGAGTCTCTCATACAGAAGTTCAAGGATATATACAGGGAACATACCGGCAAGGACTTCCCGCAGGGGCCGCAGGAACAGCTCTGGGGGGCGATAGGCGCCGTCATCGGCTCATGGATGGCCGAGAAGGCCGTGACATACAGGAGGGTTGAAAAGATAACCGGGCTGCTCGGCACCGCGGTAAACGTCGTTCAGATGGTCTTCGGCAACAAGGGCGATACCTCAGGCACCGGGGTGTGCTTCACGCGCGACCCCAATACGGGCGAGGACGTCTTCTACGGAGACCTGCTCATGAACGCCCAGGGCGAGGACGTCGTGGCCGGCACGCGCACCCCCATACACTTGAACGACCTCGATCGGATAATGCCCGACATATACGCCCAGCTCTGCAGGGTGAGGGGGAGGCTCGAGAAGCATTACAAGGAGATGCAGGACATAGAGTTCACCATAGAGGAAAGCAAGCTCTACATACTCCAGTGCAGGACCGGCAAGAGGTCCCCTCTCGCGGCCTTCAGTATAGCCGTGGACATGGTCAAGGAGCGGCTCATAACGAAGAAGGACGCGCTCCTGAGGCTTACCGAGAAGGACATAGAGGGGCTTTTCTATCCGGTAATCGACCCGTCCATACCGCAGAGCGTGCTTGAAAAAAGCCTCTTCGCCGTGGGCATAGCCGCCGTGCCGGGGGCCGCCGGCGGCGGCATCGTCTTCACCGCCAGGGACGCGGAGGCGTGGACCGCGCAGGGCAGGAACGTCATCCTGGTGCGCAAGGAGACGAGCCCCGAGGACGTCGGGGGCATGCACGCCGCAAAGGGCATACTTACCGCAAGGGGCGGCAAGACCTCCCACGCGGCGGTAGTGGCCAGGGGCTGGGGCAAGTGCTGCGTGGTGGGGTGCGAGGACCTCCTGATAGACTATGACGCAAAGACGGTATCGGTGGGGCATGCCGTCCTTAAAGAGGGGGACGAGATCACCATCAACGGCTCCACCGGCGAGGTCTTCACCTCATCGCTCGCCCTCATAAAACCGGAGCTTCCGAACGCGTACGACACGATCATGAGGTGGGCGGACGAGACCAGGACCCTCAATGTCCGCACCAACGTGGATACCCCTTATGACGCGCAGAACGCGCTGCGACTGGGCGCCGAAGGCATCGGCCTGTGCAGGACCGAGCACATGTTCTTCGACACCGACGCCAGAAGGCTCGCCATCCAGAAGATGATACTGGCCGAGGACGACGATATAAGAAAAAAATCCCTCGACGAGCTCCTCCCCTTCCAGAGGAAGGACTTCTCCGGCATATTCAGCGTCATGGACGGCAAACCCGTCACCATCCGCCTCATAGACCCGCCGCTCCACGAGTTCGTCCCCCACACCGAGGACGAGCAGAAGGCCCTGGCCGGCAGGCTCGGGATACCCTTCAATCTGGTCAAGAGGAAGATAGACAGGCTCCATGAGGCGAACCCCATGCTCGGGCACAGGGGGAGCCGCCTTTGCATATCGTACCCGGAGATATTGGAGATGCAGGTAAGGGCGATAATCGAGGCCGCCTGCGAGAACAGGAAAAAAGGCGTCAACGTCATGGCCGAGATAATGCTGCCCCTGATAATCGACGCAAAGGAGCTGCAGATACTCGCGGACAGGACAAGGCGCGTCGCCGACGCCGTAATGGCCGAGCAGGGGACGAAGATAAAATACCTTATCGGGACGATGATAGAGGTGCCGAGGGCGGCGCTCCTCGCGGACCAGATAGCGAACGTGGCGGAATTTTTCTCCTTCGGCACAAACGACCTCACACAGATGACGCTCGGCATATCAAGGGACGACGCCGGGAGGTTCCTGCCAGACTATGTGGATGAGAAGAAGACCGGGATACTCAAGAACGACCCGTTCCAATCACTCGACCAGGAAGGGGTGGGGCTGCTGATAAGGGACGCCATGGCGAAGGGGAGAAAGGTCAAGAAAGATATGAAGGTCGGCATCTGCGGCGAGCACGGGGGGGACCCGGCTTCCGTGGAGTTCTGCCACAAGAACGGCTTCAACTACGTATCGTGCTCGCCTTTCAGGGTGCCTATCGCAAGGCTCTCAGCCGCGCAGGCGGCCCTCAAGACCCCGCAGAAGGGGAAGAAGGCGGGCAGGCGCGGGTAGATCCTCTTCATGAGCCCCCCGGCTTATAAGCAATGAGGGCTTCGGAACAACGAACCTACCCTGGGCTTAAGTCCCAAGGGGCTTCGGAACGTTAAAACAAAAATGGAATAAAGCAGGGCCTCCCTTTTGCCAAAGGGAGGCCCTGCCCTTTTTAAGCCCTTTTTCACTTTGGTACCGCCTCGATAAACGGCGTGGACGCCGGGAAATTCCATAAGCACCCCTTATTGTATCACTCAGGCGGGCTACCCCATATATAGTACGTCAGGCCCTTTTTTCATACTTTCTATGGTATTTTTCGCTTTACAAAGAAAATGATTTTTGTTAGGATTTCAGACAATCAAGCTCAGGGGCTCAAGTTTGAAGATAAAAAAGATAACCATCCACGGTTTCAAGTCCTTCGTCGACAGGGTCTCGCTCAACTTCCCGATGGCCGTCTCCGGCATAATCGGCCCCAACGGGTGCGGCAAGAGCAACATCGTCGACGCCATCAGGTGGGTGCTCGGCGAGCAGAACGCGCGCCATCTCCGCGGAAAGCATATGGAGGACGTCATCTTCACCGGGAGCGAGGTCCGCAAGCCCCTGGGCATGGCCGAGGTGACCCTCACGTTCTCCAACGAAGAGGGGCAGGCGCCGGCGCGCTTCGCCAACTTCACGGAGATAGAGATATGCCGCAGGCTCTACAGGTCCGGGGAGAGCGAGTACTACATAAACAAGGTCCAATCGAGGCTCAGGGACATCGTGGACCTCTTCACCGATACCGGCATAGGCACGAGGGCATACTCGATAATCGAGCAGGGGCAGGTCGGCTGGCTCATAAACGCGAAGCCGGAGGAGCGGCGCGTGATATTCGAGGAGGCCGCCGGGATAAACAAGTTCAAACACAAGAAAGATGCGGCGTTAAGAAGGCTTGAGGCGACGCGGGAGAACCTCACCAGGGTAAACGACATCATAAGCGAGGTCAGGCGCCAGCTCAATTCGCTCAACAGGCAGGCGAAGAAGGCCGAGAGGTTCAAGGCCTTGAGGGAAGAGCTCAAATCCGTCGAGCTCCTGCTCTCGTCCATCGAGTTCAGCCGCATGAAGGCCGGCATGGAGGCCGCCGCGAAGAGGCTTGAGGCCGTCGGCGACGAGGACCTCGCTCTCTCAACGGCAGTCACCGAGAAGAGGACGCGGCTTGAAGGCCTCAAGGGCGACTACCTCGACGTCGAGAACGAATACAAGGCCGTGAGAGAGAAGATAGCCGCCCTCGAAAAGGCCATCCAGACCGAGGAGCGCGCCTTCGAGGTCGCCGGGATGCGCGTCGAGGAACTCGGCAGGGAGCAGGAGAGGCTCGGCCGGGAGATAGCCGACCTCGATGGCGGCAACAGCGCCGCCCTGTCGGAAATCGAGGCGCTTAACGCCTCTTTGAACGAGCTCGCCGCGTCCATAGGCTCCGAATCGAGGGACCTGGAGGAGAGCGCCGGGGAGCTTGAGAGGACAACTTCGACTCTGCGGGCTAAGGAAGACGAGCACAGGGCCGAGAGGACGGAGACGTTCAAGCTCACCTCCCGCATAACCGAGATAAGGCACGCCATACAGGCCCTTTTAAGGGACGAGGAAGAACAGCGCTTCAAGGAGCTGCGACTCAACGCCGGGCTGGAAGAAACGGTGAAGGCGCTTGAGTCGAAACAGGGGCCGATAGGCCGGCTCAAGGAAGATATCGCGGAGTCCATAAGGAATAAGGCCCGTATAGAGACCGAGCTCGAGGGGACGAGGCACGGGCTTGAGGCCCTCGAAGGGGAAAGGGCCTCGAAGGAGGCCGCGCTCAAGGGGATAAAGGACGGCTACGCGCTCGCGTCGGCGCGGCTCTCCACGCTTGAGGACATGGAGAGGAACTTCGAGTCCATCAAGGGCGGCGCAAAGGCCATAATGCTCAAGGAGGGCCGTAGCGGGATACACGGCCTGCTCGCCGACGTCATAGAGACGAACCCGGGGTTTGAAAAGGCCGTGGAGTCCGTCCTCGGGGACAGGCTCCAGTACGTGGTCGTGGAGAGCCACAAGGAAGGAGTGGAGGCGGTCGAGTACCTCAAGGCTAAGAGGCTCGGCAAGGGCAGCTTCGTCCCGGTGAAGGACGCGCGCCCGGCCCCGAACCCGGTGCCTGTTCAATCCTCGGCCTTCAACTACGGGGGCGCAAAGGAGCTTATAGGCGAGATAAGGATAAAAGAGGGCTACTCATCCATCGTAAATTGCCTCCTGGGCGACTCCATAGTAGTCGATACCCTTACGGACGCCATCGAGCTCTGGAGGTCCGGCGCCCAGTACAGGACCATCGTAACCCTCGACGGGGAGATCATAGACCCGCAGGGTATAATCACCGGCGGGGCGTCTTCGTCGTCGGACGAGGGGATACTCCAGAAAAGGGGCGAGATAAAGAGGCTGAGGACGGAGGTGGCTGGGCTTGAGGGCAGGATAAGCGAGGCCGAAGACGCCCTTGAGAGGACCGTCAGCGAGATACAGGCCTCAAAGGCCGTCCTCGAAGGGTGCAGGCAGAGCCTCCATGCCGCGGACATCGGGAAGGTGAACATCGAGGGCGCGCTTAAAAGGGAAGAGGACGATATCTCAAGGCTCATCAAGCTCAAGTCGGAGACCGAGGGCGGCATACTCGCCTCCGGCCAGAGGCTCTCGGATATCTCCTCCAAAAAGTCCGCGCTCTCAGGCGAGAGGGAAGGGCTGGAGAAGGGGCTCGCTGAAAGGGAGGCTCGGGCCTCTTTGCTCTCAAACGAAATAGCCGCCTTATCAGGCGAGAAGGAGAGACTCTCCGGCATAGTCACGGAGATAAGGGTGGCGCTGGCACAGGCAAAAGAGCGCCATGAGTCGATAAAGAGGCAGATAGCCGGCAAAGAGCACGCTATGGCAGAGACCCTTAGGAGGCTCTCCGAGAAGAGAGAGGGGATAGAGGCAGCCGGGGCGGAGATAGCCCGGAGGGGCTCTGAGATAGAGGGCCTCAGGCTCAATATAGAGGAGCTTCTGTCCCGAACCGACGGGGTAAGGAAGGAGGAGGCCCGGCTCCTCGATACCGTAAGCTCCCTGTCCGGGAAGATCAATGGGATAGAAGGCGGGATAAGGGAGATCGAGTCGAGGAGGACAGAGCTGCAGGAACTCAAGGGGGAGCTTACTATAGACCTCAAGGAGATGGAGCTCAACATAAACAACTTGAGCGAGCGTATAAGGGAGCGTTACGGTTCCGGCGTGAGGGAATTCACCCCGGCCGAGGGCGAAGCCGCGCCCGACGTCGCGGCGCTCGAGGCGCAGAGGGACGGCCTGCGGGAGAAGATATCCTCCCTCGGCGAGGTCAGCCTATCCGCGCTCGAGGAGTATAACGACCTCGAAAGAAGGCATCAGTTCCTGCTCGACCAGCAGACGGACCTGTCAAAGTCCGTGGAGGCGCTCCATACCGCCATATCGAGGATAAACAGGACGACCCGCGAGAAGTTCCGGGCCACGTTCGAGGAGATAAACGAGAAGTTCAAGGAGACCTTCCCGAGGTTCTTCAGCGGCGGCAGGGCTGAGCTGAGGCTCGCCGAAGACTCGGACATACTCGACGCGGGCGTCGAGATAGCGGCGCAGCCTCCCGGCAAGAGGCTCCAGAACATAACGCTTCTCTCCGGAGGGGAGAAGGCCCTTACAGCCACGTCGTTGATCTTCGCCATATTCCTGATAAAGCCGAGCCCGTTCTGCCTCCTTGACGAGGTCGACGCCCCGCTCGATGACGCCAACATCGACAGGTTCAACGAATTCGTGAGGGACATGTCGCGCATCAGCCAGTTCCTCCTCATTACTCACAACAAGAAGACCATGGAGATGGCCGACGCGCTCTACGGCATCACAATGGAAGAGCCCGGCGTATCCAAGGTCATCACCCTGAAGTTCTAAGCGGGCCGCGCCGTTGTCCGTGCCGCGTTACGCCCGTGAAATAATATCCCGCGCCTGAGGGGACGTAAAAATGCCATTCAAAAAGATATTGCAGGGCCTGGTGGAAAGGGCCGGAGCAACAGGGGCCGTTATCCTCGACAGGGAAGGCGAGATACTCGACAAGTTCTCTGAAGACGCGCACCTCGACCTGGACCTCATCGGCGCCCATTACGGCGTCATACTCGGCATAGTGAAGGACGCCGCCGGGCGGCAGGGGGACTTGAACGATATAGGCTCGGTCTCTATCCTGACGGAGAGGACGAGGCTTTCCATATGCGTTATAAAGGATGGATATTATCTCGTCGTGACCTCCGGCAGAAAGACCCCCACGGGCAAGACGCTCCTTGAATCTTCAAAGGCTGTAAAGATGATTGAAGCGGAGATGGGGTAGGAACAGGCATCAAGCGCCGGGGAAAAAAGGCCCTCGCTCCCAGCCTTCTGATGGACAAGCCTCTAACAGGCTGTTGAAAAAGTCCATCTACTGCGTTGTCATCGTCGCTCTGCTACGGCGTATGGACAAAATACGCCTCATTCCTCGCTCCTCGACGCCTTCGGGGCACCCACGCCAAGTGGCGTGGGTCGGGAGCTTTTTGAACAGCCTGAACGGACGCGAGGGTTTTTCAACAACCTGCTAATTTCAAATCCAGGATATGACGGGACTCCTAAAAAGCGTAATATATCTCGATGCCGCCGTAACCGGTCCGGTCGAGGCCTGACGCCTTTTTTATCCCGCCCTTCAGGAGCAAAGAAAAATTATCGTCGTAACTGAAAAGTTCCACCACCATGCCGGCCTGCAGAGCCGAGAAATCGCCGTTCCCCATCCCGATAAGCTCAGCGCCTATATTCAAATCCCTGTTCCCCGTGAACGTGTATACCGCTTTTTTCGCTCTGCCCCTTATCCAGAAGAAATCGTCTATGGTGCTGAAATTCGCTATTACGCCCGCGCTCCTCTTGGCGTCATCCCACACGTATGCCTCCGCCTGAACCGAGGCCCCTGTCCGCGAGTCCTTTTCGATGCCGCCGGAGCGGGTGTCTTTTTCGGTATCTCTAAAGTCCAGCCCGGCTGAGCAGATCAATGTATAATTCTTTTTCTTGAGCTTGATTCCTAAAGAGGGCGTCGCCATGCGGACTCTGGCATCGAGCGTCCTGCCTTCAGAGTCGAAGTTGTATACGAGATAGCCGCCGAAGACCCTGAACGTCATCGAAAACCGGCCGTCCATATCCCTGTCAACGCCTGCTCCCAGATATGAAAAGCTCTGTCCGTCCGCGTCCCACTCGCCGCCGGCAATTATATCTCCAGCTCGTGAACGCGCCGGATTCAAGGCCATGAAAACGAAAAAAACCACAAGCAACGCAAACGCCCTGCCGGATATCTTCATATCAACCTCGTCCTATTTTTTCTTTCCATCAGGCTGCGTTCTTCCGCGACCGGCTAAAGGGGGGATAGCTTCGCCGCCCTGCTCAATTCCAGCAGCATTGCAAGATCACTTTTATCTATCTCCACGAAATTCAAGGCTATCTTGTATATCTCCAGACCGCCGAATCGCATCCTTTCGCAGCGCACTGTTTTCGCCCTGCCGGAGACTTCCCTGTCCGGGAGCTTCAGGGTAAATCCGCATTCTTTCTGGTTTGGAAAGGCATCGAGGCATAAAATCGACATGCCTCCCGAGCTGAAATCCTCAGTGGCCCCCCGATGCTCGGTCCCCGTGCATGGACTGAGCGCCGCGGGCATTGAGAGGAAGAACCTGGCGGCCTTGCGCCGCCTTTTCACCCAGAAGACCTTCATGGCGTCAAAAAAGTCCCGTGACCTGTTGTATTCCGACATCAGCCTGGGCACGACGAATTCGATGCCGTGCCTGACAAGCCTGTCCCGGTCATGCTGCGAAAGATTTAGAAAACGGACGCCGTGGTGGAAGAGATACGGAGGTTTTTTGCCCAATCTCTGAACGTTGACTATGACGCCGTCGGCATCCATTGCGCCTCCGTAAAAGCCTATCCCGAGACGAAGGCTTGTTCCGGTCTCAAGCGCCTTCCATGAAAGGAGGGAAAGTCCGTACTCGTTATAGTCCCTCATTATCCCGAACCCTTCGCCCTTATCGCCTGCTTTGTAGGTAACCGTGGAGAGGTACGGGAACCTGTAGGTTTGCCGGTTCTGTATCTTTTTCGTGATGTAATTGGCCGTAACCGCGGCCAGCCCTATATTCCATGCGGCCCAGAAAAGATTTCCGTAAAAGGCCGTAAAATTGCCGCCATTGGAAAATCCCCAGACAGCCCAAATTACGCCTCCCATGTTTAGCGACATAATGGCGAGCTGAGGCGCGAGGACAGCGTAGGATATCTCTCCGGAGCCGACCTTTGGGGTGACATTGAACTTAAGCCTTTTTTTTGCGAACAAACCCGTGGCGCTTTTCACAAATACATAAAATTTCGACATGTTGTACTCTTCCGTCAGAAGAGTAGACCCGTGGCCCCGCGACATCAACTCGAAAGAAAGCACGAAGAGCGCCAGATAGGGAATGAAATGGATCAGGAACGTCCTGTCTAAAGCGTTTATCGGAAGCACTCCCGTCAGGAAGTAAACCGGCGGGGAAATGTAATATATCAGCTTCTGGAAACCGTCGAAGTAAGTGGTCATGGAGGCGAAATAGCAAACCCTCTGGGCCGGCGTGAGGCCGGGCAAAGTCAACGGGTTGTCCCTGCGCATCACCTGCATGGCGCCCTGCCCCCACCTGAGCCTTTGTATGTAGAAGGGATAGACCGTCTGTGCCGCGACTCCGTATGCAAGGCTTTCGTTATGGTATATCGACTTGAACCCTTTTGCATGGAGCCTGAGCGAGGTGTGTATGTCCTCGGTGATCGTCCCTTCAGCGAACCCCCCTATGGACACAAGAGAGCCGCGCCTCATGATAGCGCAACTCCCGCAATAGAAAGCCGCGTTCCAGTAGTCCTTGCCGGATTGGATAACGGAAAAAAACAGGGACTGCTCAGTCCACAGCCTGCGCTGTTTGGAGTCGAAGCGGTGCTGAAATGAATCCAGGTTGTAAAAATCCTGGGGCGTCTGTACGAAGCAAACCTCTTCGTCCTCGAAATACCCCAATAGTTTATCTATAAAATTCGGCAGCGGGATGTGGTCGGCGTCCAACGTCACTATGAACTCGCCGTTCGTATGTTTGAGCGCGTTATTGAGATTGCCCGCCTTTGCGTTTGTATTCTTCTCCCTTGCGATGTAAAGGGCCCCCAGTTCCTCGGCAAGCCTGGCCACCTCCGGCCTGTTGCCGTCATCGAGTACGTATGTTTTATGGGGATACGTGACGTTCATGGCCCCCAAGATGGTTTTACGGAGCAGCAACAGGTCTTCGTTATACGTCGTGATGAATATGTCCACGGTGCGGTCCCGCCGCGAAATTGGCGGCGAGGTGCGCGAGGTAGGCCTCCAGACCATGAAGAAATACATGGAAGCCGAGGATATACCGTAGATCTCGGCAAGCAACAGTGGAATCGAAAACCAGAGGGCTTCCGTATTTAATGTATACAGGGCGCGCCAGAGTATATAGTGGATGGCGACTATTAATCCGATTACCGCGACAAGATGTATATAGAATTCCTTACGCATCTGTGATAAAGCCCTTATAATTATCTGTTCTACAAAGTTTAAACTTATAACGTGCCATAAGCGGTAAAAAAACATGGCCTTCCAACAACTTACATTTATATCGGAAATTTCAGAGGGTATCTTTAACCTGGACGGAACGAGGGCGTCTGATCTCCGGTCTTCAGAAATGCGGTTCATCCCATCACGGCTTAATGAACCACCCCGGAGCAAGCTTTCGAGGAATTATACCCGAAGGAAACATTAAAAGCGTCTTTCCTCTTGACTTTTCAGCGTTATTTCAGTATTGCTATATATGCTTTGAAGATTCCCCGCAACAAGCTGCGGGGAATCTTCGACATATAAGGGAGTATATATTTCTATTCGCTCGCTTGACCCCGCAGCAAGCTGCGGGGAATGCGCTCGCTATGCATGTTCAATCAGCGCCGTCAGTTGCGCAGGACGCTTCCGCGTACAGACCGGCCCCGGAGACCCACCCCGAAAGATGCTGAAAAAGAAGAGAGCCTGGCCTTTAAAGACTCCGGCCGTAGCGGGAGTGATAGTAGACGGCGTAAAAAAAGGGACGCTGAAAAAAACCCTCCTCAACGGCGCCGATTGCCTTGAGGTAAGGGTGGACACCTTTGCCGTAAGGGACCTCGATGCGTTGAAGGAGGGGGTCGGAAGGCTCAAGGAGAGCGCCGGGGTGCCCCTCATTATCACCGTCAGGAGCAGGAAAGAGGGCGGCGGGCGCTCGATGCCTGATAACAGGAGGGCGGAGATATTCAAGGCCCTTATGCCTTTTGCCGGTATCGTGGACATAGAGCTCAGCTCGTCGGGCGGCTTGCTTAAAGATGTGATAGACTGTGCAAAGAGGAGCGGCAAAGGGGTCATCGTCTCTTACCACAACTTCAAGACGACGCCCGGGATCGACACCCTCGATGCCTTGATAAAAAAGGCCCGCTCAAGCGGCGCCGACGTAGTTAAGATAGCGGCGTTCGCCAGGGGGACCAAGGACCTCAGGAGGCTCGCGGGCGTCCTTGCAGGCTCAGACGACCTGATAGTGATAGCCATGGGCAGGTACGGGGCCTTTACCCGTATATTCTTCCCCATGCTCGGCTCTCTCCTGACTTACGGCTCTATAACGGACGGGACCGCTCCAGGGCAGCTTCCGCTGAAGGAGATCACCGGGGAATTGAGGCGTTACGGTTTCAGGTAGACGGGGGGGCCGCAACAAAGACCCCTTGATGAGCGCACGCGACGAAGCAATCTCCATGCGCTTGTTTTTTTAACGTTCCGAGACACCCTTGGGGCCTTGAGCCCGGGGAGGTTTCATTTGCCTAAAGACGAGATTGCTACCCGGAGTTTATCCTGAGCGAAAAACCAAGATTCTTCGCTACGCTCAGAATGACAGAACGAAGGGCTCGCAGCGACTTGGTTTCGAGTTTTTCAGCAGCCTGCTAAAAAAACAGCTTTCCGGAGGGAGAAAAGATGACGGTAAGGGTAGCAATCAACGGTTTTGGACGTATCGGCAGGAATATCCTCAGGGCCTCGCTCTCGACAAAGGGGATAGAGTTCGTAGCCATCAACGACGTGACCGACGCGCCCACCCTTGCCCATCTCCTCAAGTACGACTCGGTCTTCGGCAGGATAGACGCGCAGGTCGAGGCAAAGGACGGCGCGCTTGTGGTAAACGGCAAGGAGATAAGGATCACCGCCGAGAAAGACCCTTCAAAGCTCCCCTGGAAGGAGATGAAGATAGACATAGTCCTTGAGTGCACCGGCCTTTTCACCAACCGCGAAAAGGCCGGGGGGCATATAGTCGCCGGGGCCAAAAAGGTCATAATCTCCGCCCCCGCGAAGAACGAGGACATAACTATATGCATGGGCGTGAACAACGACAGGTACGACCCTGCAAAGCACTCGATAATATCCAACGCCTCGTGCACGACCAACTGCCTTGCGCCGGTCGCCATGGTGCTGCAGGAGAAGTTCCGTATAGTAAAGGGGCTCATGACGACCGTGCACGCGTACACGAACGACCAGCGCATCCTCGACCTGCCGCACACGGACCTGAGGAGGGCGAGGGCCGCCGCCCTCTCGATGATACCGACGTCCACCGGGGCCGCAAAGGCCGTCTCCCTCGTGCTACCGGAGCTCAAGGGCAGGCTCGACGGCATGGCCGTAAGGGTGCCTGTGCCGACGGTATCCCTCGTGGACCTCGTGGCCGAGCTTGAAAAGAACGTCACCGCCGAGGAGGTCAACTCGGCCATGAAAGAGGCCGCCGGGGACAGGCTCAAGGGCATACTCGAATACTGCGACGAGGAGTGCGTCTCCATAGACTTCAAGGGCAACCCCCATTCCTCCATAGTTGACGCACTCTCCACGAAGGCGATAGCCGGCAACATGGTAAAGGTGCTTGCCTGGTACGACAACGAGTGGGGTTTTTCGTGCAGGATGAGGGACCTTGTCCTCTTCCTCGCATCCAGGGGCGTTTGAGGCCGCTCAACGGCCTTCCGGTATCCCGGCGCATGACATTATGAAATACACGGCTATACTATTCAGGCTGCCTCTAAAAATAGCTCTTTTTCCTGATCTCTTTGTTGGGGCGAAAATAAAATGCTCACATATTCGCATATATGCTCCGCTTTTATTTTCGCCCCTGCCTCGACCTCAGAAAAAATAACTGATTTTTAGAGGCAGCCTTCACGGAGACGGGGATTGGATAAAAGGCTTAAGTACATAGACGAGATAGGCTTGAAGGGCAAGCGGGTGCTCATAAGGGTGGACTTCAACGTCCCGCTCGACGAGAGCAACAAGATAACCGACGACACCCGCATAAGGAGCGTCCTGCCGACGATAAACTACGCCCTCGATGAGAACGCCAAGGTCATCCTCGCCTCCCACCTCGGCAGGCCCAAGGGCAAACGCGTGGAGTCGATGAGCCTGTTGCCCGTGGCCAAGAGGCTTGGAAGGCTCCTTGAAAAGGACGTGGCCCTCGCCACTGACTGCGTCGGCGAAGACGTGAAAAGGCTCGTCGACAGGATGAAGCCCGGAGAGGTAGTCCTCCTCGAGAACTTGAGGTTCCACCCGGAGGAGGAGAAGAACGACGAGAGGTTCGGGGCCATGCTCGGAGAGCTCGCCGACATCTATATAAACGACGCCTTCGCGGTGGCGCACAGGGCGCACGCGTCAAACGTCGCCATAACGCGCCACGTCAGGGAAGTCGGGGCCGGGTTCCTGATGAAAAAGGAGATGACGTACTTCTCCATGGCCCTTGAGAAGCCGACAAGGCCGCTTGTGGCCATAATAGGCGGCAAGAAGGTCTCCGACAAGGTCGGGGTGCTATCGAGCCTGTGCGAGAGGGCCGACAAGATAATAATAGGCGGCGGCATGGCGCTCACCTTCTTCAAGTCCCTCGGATACGAGGTCGGGAACTCTTTCGTTGAGAACGACGCCCTCGACGAGGCGAAGTCCGTGATAGAGCTGGCCAGGGACAAGCACATGAAGCTCTATCTGCCGGTGGACTTCGTGGTGGCCGACAAGTTCAGCGCGGACGCCGAGACGAAGGTCGTCACATACCAGGAGATACCTAAGGACTGGATGGCCCTTGACATAGGGCCCGCCACGCTGACGCTCTTTACCGAGGCCATACAGAACGCCAAGACGATAATATGGAACGGCCCCATGGGCGTCTTCGAGATAGACGCCTTCAGCAGAGGGACATTCGGGCTCGTTACCAGCGTTGCGAACACGTACGCACTGACGATAGTGGGGGGTGGAGACACGGACGTGGCCGTGCACCGCGCCGGCGAGTACGCCAAGATGAGCTACATATCCACGGGCGGAGGGGCGTTCCTTGAGATACTCAAGGGCAAGGAGCTGCCCGGCATAGCCGCGCTCAAGGATAAAGGCATAGCGGCCGCCGCGAGTTGACGGGACGCTGAAAGGGGTCATTGGGGGTGCCTTTCCGCGGTAGGCTTTCCACTGGACGCCCCTCACACGCGGGTCCCTCAAACAACCTTTGCAGGGTGTTGAAAAACACCCTGCTTGGCAATCCATGGATGGATTGCCGAATTGCGGGACTTAAAAAGTCGAGCAATTTGTGAGGTAGGGCCGAATCCCATTCGGCCCTACCGTAGTTGAAAAAGCCATGGATGGTTGTTTCAACATCCTGTTAGACGGAAAGGCCATGCCATGACGCCTCTAATAGCCGGGAACTGGAAGATGAACACCACCGTCCACCAGGGGGCGGAGCTTGTGATACGGCTCCGGGAGCTTTTAAAGGGGATTGATACGGTCGATGTAGTCCTGGCCCCGCCTTTCACTTCTATACACCATCTGAGCCACCTTGTGGCGGACAGCCCCATAAAACTCGCCGGGCAGAATTTCTTCTGGGAAAAAAGCGGCGCCTACACCGGCGAGGTCTCAGCCGAGATGCTCCTCTCCGCCGGATGCCAGTACGTGATCATCGGCCATTCCGAGCGCAGGACGCACTTCAAGGAGAGCGACGAGGAGGTCAACAGAAAGACGCTCGCCGCCCTAAAATCCGGGCTCAGGCCGATAATCTGCGTCGGGGAATCGCTTGAGGAGAGGGAGCGCGGGAAGACCGTTAAGAGAGTCTCTTCGCAGCTTCAAAACGCTCTTTCAGGCGTGGCTGGGAGCGCCATAAGGGAGGTAACCGTGGCCTATGAACCGGTCTGGGCGATAGGGACCGGCCGCAACGCCACCCCGGAGCAGGCCGAGGAGGTCCATAACTCTTTAAGGGACCTGCTCTACGAGATGTACGGCCCCGATGCGGTCAAGGACGTCCGTATAATATACGGCGGGAGCGTAAAGCCCGACAACATCGACAGCCTCATGGCGCAGCCGAATATCGACGGCGCCCTCGTCGGGGGCGCGAGCCTCAAGGCCGAGGACTTCGCAAGGATCGTCAAATTCCAGCCGATGTAGCCCCCGCCTTTGAGGGGCGGCAAGTCCCCGCCGGAACCGAAACGCTATCGTCTGGAAGGCGGGGGGTTGAAGCGCCCCGCGGATTGACCGGCAAAAATTTCATTCCCAACCTCGGCGCAAGGCATATCCTAAATTTTAACCCTTGCTTTTTTCCGGCCAAACAAGTAATATATCTTTTTTTTCAGCACCTTAGATAAGGCCTCTGTGCGGTCTGAGCCGCGGAGCAGGCCTTCCGCAACATATACATCCGGAGGGCGTATGTTCACTTTAGTCATCGTAATTCAGATCATAGTAAGCATCGTGATGGTCATCGCCGTACTGCTCCAGTCGGGCAAGGGCGCCGCCATCGGGTCTTCCTTCGGCGGGTCCTCGAGCCAGACGCTCTTCGGGAGCGCCGGGCCGCAGACGATGCTCGGGAAGGTCACCGCCGTGTGCGCGGCCATCTTCATGCTCTCGTCCTTATACCTTACGTATCTTTCAAGCAGGTCGAGGATAACCTCTGTCATGAGCGGCGTCCCGGCAAAGGTCGCGCCGGTCAACCCCGCGGATCAGCCGCAGGGCGCGCCCACGCAGACCGCGCCTCAGGCCGGAGCCCCGGGCGCCTCTGCGCCGCAACAGCCGCCTGCCCCGGCGCAGAGGCAGTAGAGAAGCCGTGATTTATGAAGGATGGACGGGTCAAGTGCGGCAGGAATAGGACATTTCTATTTTGGCCGGACAAGCCGCGGCAAGGCCCTTGACTTGCCCTCAAGCTCGTGTTAGCTTAGTCAGACTTCGGAATCCGCAATATCCTGGATAATGCGGACCGCCTTCGGCCGGTCATCCGGCCTTCCAGAAAAGCCGAAGTGGTGGAATTGGTAGACACGCCATCTTGAGGGGGTGGTGGGGAAACCCGTGGGGGTTCGAGTCCCCCCTTCGGCACCAGTTGAAAATAAAAAGGTCAGCCATGCTTTCGGCTGGCCTTTTTTATTTTCACGTGATGGAGACGGGACTCGAACGACGCCTGAACGCCGAGCGATTAGCGAGGAAAAGGCCGCATGGATGCGGCCGGAAGTGAAGGCGGCCGGACCCGGAGCGAGCGGACAGGATGTCCGAAGAGCGGAGGGCGAGTCCCCCCTTCGGCACCATATTTCAAAAAAATTCCAAAATTTGCAAAACAACAAAAGGGACTATCTTTGGCGGCCCCTTTTGTCTTTTGTACAGGTCAGGCCCAAGCTTATTCAAGCATATTTCCCTTGACAGTGCATAATAGTTGTTGTATGGGGTACTTTAATCCTGCCAGATAAGATAGATGTCGTCAGCCATGCACGGGATGTCCTTGTGCCAGACAACTACGAGAGGAGGTATAAGAAAAAGGAGAAAATCCATGTGTTGTCGGAAGGGGAGATATCAAGAGACCGGTTTTGTCCGTAACGCCAATGCTCACTAAAGGAGGATTGTTTATGAGGCATCAAAAAGTGAAACAGTTTTTAGCGTTCCTCGCAATATTATTTTTTGCTCTCTCTGCCGTGCCGGCGACCGCCGGGGAGTTCGGAGACCTGAAGGCAAAAATTCTCGAAGCAAGGGATTCTCTCGTTATGATGCTTAAAAACAAGGACAAGCGCGGTGCTGACCAGCAAAAGCTCGTGAAGGACACCGCCGACGCAGTCAGCGCCAAGCTCGCCAGGATGAAGGCGCCAGCAGGCAATGACGCCAAGTTTAAGGAGCTTGTCGACACTTGGGGCGCCTTTAAAAAGACCCGCGAGACTGATCTCGTCCCCATGATTCTCGGGGGCAAGCAAGATGATGCCGAGAAACTCGCCGGCGGCATCCAGAAGGAACGGTTCCAGAAGATAATAGGCCTTGTAGATGAGTTAGGGAAATAACTCCGCCTTGCAAGAATATTTTTTTTAGGAGGGGGGCGGCGTTAGCTGGCCCCCCCTAAAAAAATATAGCGGCCTTCAAGAAGCAACGTAGCAACGTAGGGTGGGCTGTGCCCACCATTTACAGGAGTAAATAGCTGATATCTTGGTGGGCGTAGCCCACCTACGCAGCCTGCGGCTGCGGCGCCAATCCCGCATATCATCCGGATCACACCCCCCTAAAACCGGGTCGCTCCCTTGACGTTTGCGAGCTTGAGCCGCTGTGAAAAGGCCTTATCGAGCATAGTCGGGGCCCGCATCCACCGGTTCGGCGAGTTCAGTAGCACGAGCATAACCCTCACCCCGTCCCTCTCCGCTATCGTTATGAGGCATTTTCCGGCGGCCCGGGTAAACCCGGTCTTTACCCCGAACGCCCCTGGATATCTCCCGATCAGCCTGTTCCTGTTCCTCAGGTGTACCTTCCTTCTGCCGTCAACGTCGCTTATCGTCCTTCTCTCAACGGAGACCAGGTAAGCGAAGACCGGGTTCTTAAGCGTCTCCCCGGCCATGCGCGCAAGCTCCGTTGCCGTCGTGTAATGCTCCGGGGCGTCGTGCCCGCACGCGTTTGTGAAATGTGTGCGCCTAAGGCCGAGCGCGGCTACTTCCCTATTCATCATCTCGACGAACTTGCCCTCGTCGCCCGACACATGGTCGGCAAGGGCGTGGCACGCGTCATTCGCGGAATTGATGAGCATGGCGGCCAGGAGGTCCTTGACGTAGAACCTCTGCCCGGCTCTAAGGCCGATACGGCTGCCGGTCTCAGCGGCCGCGTCGGCGCCGATTGTCACTATATCTTCAATGGCCGTATTCTTGAGCACCAGACGGGCGGTCATGACCTTGGTGAGGCTTGCGGGCGGGAGCTCTTTCTCAGGCTCGTGCGCCCAGAGGGGCCGGCCCTGCATCGTCAGGACATAGGCCTTTGCCGCGCGCGGGAACGGGTCCAGGACGTCAGAGGCCCAGGCCCTGACATTTAAAAAAAAGATGACAGACAAACAGACCGCGAACAAAAGAAGTTTGCGCATAGTCCTCCGTTCCGTCTTCTATCAGGCTGCTCAAAAAAACCCATCTGCGGTGTCACCGATAAATATGCATAGCGAACGCTCAGCCCGCAGCTTTGTGCGGGTCAAGCGAGCGCATAGAAATAGATACTTCCTTATATGTCGAAGATTCTCCGCGGCTTTCCGCGGGGAGCTTCAATCCACTGGGGCTAAAAAAACCGTTGCGGCTTCAGATGCGGCTTTAGAACGCTAAAAAATGGAGCGCCTTTTTCGCAACTACCTCCCCGGTGCGTATGCTGTCGCTTATGCCTATGCCGTGGTAGGCGCTCCCGGTGAGGAAGAGCCCCTTTTCCCTCGCTATCCTATCCTCTATCCACTCCACCCTCTCCTGGTGGCCTATCGTGTACTGAGGCATGGAGTTTATCCACCTGTAGACCCTAACGAGCACCGGGGCCGCGTCTATGCCCATTATCTCCCGGAGCTCATCCCTCACCGCCATTATCATCTCCGTATCGCCGAGGGAGACAAGGTCGGAGTCCTTGGACCCTCCCACGAAGCACCTTATAAGGACAGAGTCCTCCGGGGCGCGGTGCTTGAACTTCATCGACGTCCATGTGGCGGCCATTATCTTCCTCTTCTCGGTCTTCGGCACGACGAAGCCGAAACCCTTGAGCGGGTGGGCCACGTCCCTTCTCTTGAAGGCCAGCGACACGGTCGCTGTGGAGACGTACGGGATTGTCATGAGCCTGTCCGCAAGCTCCCCGTCAATGGACCTTATCAACCGGGACGCCGCGTACGCCGGAGCGGCTATGATCACGGCGTCAGCCTCCAAAGGGGGCTCACCCTCTATATTTACCATATAGCCGCCCCCCTTTTTAGTAACGGAGGTCACGGCCTTGCCCGTCCTTATCGACGTGCGGCCCAAGGCCTGAAGGCGCGCGGCAAGGGTATCTATGAGGTCGGAGAGCCCTCCCCTGAGGGTCAGGAACATCGTTATCTTTTTTCCGGGTGCAACGGGCTTGCTGGACTTTTTTGAGAGGGCCATCCTCTTTACCATGCCCTTTATCAGGCTCCCGTGCTCCTCCTCAAGCTGCACGAACTTCGGGAAACTGCTCCTTATGCTCATCGTCTCCGGGTCCCCGGCGTGGACCCCGGCCACGAGCGGTTCGGCTATCTTGTCGAGGGCCTCTTTGCCGAGCCTCCTCCTGACGAAGTCCCCGAGCGACTCGTCCCCCTTCCCGGCCCTCTTCGGCACGAACGGCTCAAGCGCCATCCTGAGTTTTCCGGGGAGCGAGATGAGACTGCTCGTCAACAGGGGCAGTATCCTGGTCGGTATCATGAGGACCACGCCTTCGGGCAGTTCATGGAGCCTGCCGCCCGATAAGACGAAGGTCTTGCGGTTCTCCTCGTTCGTCGGGAGGAGCTCTTCGGCGAGGCCGAGCCTCTTGCAAAGCTCCATGGCCCACGGCTTTTCCGAAAGGAAGCAGTCCGGCCCCCCCTCGATGAGGAAGCCGTCTATCTTCTCGGTCCTTATGTTGCCCCCGACCCTGCTGTTCTTCTCCAGGACGACTATCTCAAAGTCCGCGCCCTTTGCCTGGTGCTCTCTCAGGCTGTACGCCGTTGCAAGGCCGCCTATGCCGCCGCCTATTATAACGACCCTCTTCATCGGGTCCTTTCGGCCTGTTTTCTTATGAGCTCCGCGAGGAACTGGATGAACTTCGGGTATGTGTTCAGGGAAGACGTCCTCCTGAAGATGAGGCCCAGGGACTCGGCGGTCTTCCTGAAATATATGTCTATGTCGTAGAGCGTCTCGACATGGTCAGCCACAAAGCCGAGCGGCACGACGACCACGCCGGCCTTCTTCCTCTTCCTGGCCTCCACTATGACGTCTTCGGTCCTGGGCCCCTTCCACTCTCGCGGGCCCTCGCCCTGGCTCTGGTAGGCCGCCTTGTAGTCTATCTTGCCCGTCTTCTTGAGCACCTCGCCTATCGTCTGCTGTATCTTCAGCTCATACGGGTCCCCCTCCAGAGCGGCGACCGGGAGGCTGTGGTTGCTGAATATGACAAGGGCGTCCTCCCTTTTCTGGAACGCGCTCAACTGCTCGTTGATCTTCTCGACTATGGAGTCGATGAACCTCGGGTGTATGTGCCACTCTGTCAGGTATACCGTCTGAGGGGTCCCGCCCAGGGCCTTTACGGCGTCTTTCACGGCGTCGCGGTACCCTTCCGTCGCCACGAGCGTCTGGAACGGGGACATTATCGCCACGACCGCCTCGTCCGCCCCGTCTTCCTTTATCCTGCCGACGGCGTCCTTGATGAACGGATGCCAGTAGCGCATGCCGACATATGCCCTGTATTCATACTCGCCGCCGCGCGAGTTGAGGATCTCCACTATCGCGTTTGCCTGGGCCTGCGTTATGGAAAGGAGCGGCGAAGACCCGCCTATCAGCCTGTAGCGCTCCTTTGCCTTCTCTATGAGCTCGGGCCTTAAAGCCCTGCCCGATAGCACGTTCCTGATGAACGGCTCGACGTTCTCCAGAGAGTCCGCCCCGCCGAAGCCGAGAAGGAGGACCGCTTTAATCGGTTTTGATGACATGGGTTTATCCTCTATGGTTTTTTATTCCGGCCTTTATCTACGTCCCCGGCCCGCCGCGCCCCGCGTCATTTCCTGCTGAACTCGTGGACGCTGTCTATGAGGACGCGCACCGAGTCAACGGGCGTGCCCACTATTATGCCGTGGCCGAGGTTGAAGATATGCCCTGGCCTTCCGCCGGCCGTCTCTAATATCTCCCGCGCCCTCTTCCGTATCTCGGCCGGCGGGGCGAAGAGCGCCGCGGGGTCGAGGTTGCCCTGTATGGCGATATCGTGCCCGATGGTCATCCATGCGTCGTCGAGCCTGCGCCTCCAATCCACGCCGACCACGTCCCCGCCCGCCTCCCTGATGAGGTCGAGATAGGTGCCGGTGTTGGCGCTGAAGTTTATGGCGGGCACGGACTTTTTGATGGACGACAGCACCCTCTTCGTGTACGGGAGAGCGTACTCCCTGTAATCATCCGGCCCCAGGCACCCAACCCAGCTGTCAAAGAGCTGGACGGCCTGCACTCCGGCGTCTATCTGCGCGTTCAGGTAGACGATGACGACGTCCGATATCTTATCCATCAGTACCTTCCATGCGCCGGGGTCGCCGTACATGAGCTTCTTGGTGTGGACGTAGTTGCGCGAACCCTCACCCTCTATGATGTAGCTCGCCAGGGTGAAGGGCGCGCCCGAGAACCCGATGAGCGGCACCTTGCCGTTAAGCTCGGCCTTGACCATCTTTATGGCATCGAGCAGGTACGGCACGTCCTCTTCGGGCTTTATGACCTTTATGGCGTCTATATGGCCTCGCTCCCTCACCGGGTTCCTTATCAGCGGCCCCTCGTTCTTCGTGAACTCAAAGCCGATCCCCATGCCCTCGAGCGGCAGTAGTATGTCGGCGAATATGATGGCGGCGTCGAGGTCGAACGCCTTTATCGGCTGGAGCGTCACCTCGCACGCTATCTCCGGGGTCTTGCACATCTCAAGGAAGGAGCGCTTTTCCCTGATAGCCATATATTCCTTCATGTACCTCCCTGCCTGGCGCATGAGCCACACCGGGGTATACGCCGTGCTTTCGCGCCTGCAGGCCCTTAAAAACGTATCGTTGGCCATATCGATAAAAACTCTCCTCTCACTATAAGGTATTATGCCGCCGGGCCTCGAACATTGCCGGGCATGGCGAAATCGTTTTATTATAGTTTATAAAAGCCGCTGGTTTCAAGGTTTTTTAACGTCTCCTCCGGTGGGCGTGCGGTTTGTAAGACGGCCGCAAGTATGCTAATATCGGACAATGGAGGTCATCACTTCTCATACGAACGCCGACTTCGACACGCTGGCGTCGATGGTAGGGGCCAGGAAGCTCTATCCGGAGGCCCGCCTCGTGTTCTCAGGCTCTCTTGAGAAGGGGCTGAAAGACGCCATCGATAAGAAAAAGATCGAGCTCCCCTGCAAGTTCGATAAGGCGCGGGAGATCGACCTCGACAAGGTCACAAGGATAATACTGGTCGACGTGAGGCAGGCTGGCAGGCTCGGGGTCTTCAACGGGCTTGTGGGAAAGGCCGGGGTCGACGTGCACGTATACGACCACCACCCATCGACAGCCGGGGACGTCCGCGCGTCTTTCGAGGCGATAGAGCCTTGCGGCTCGACCTCCACCATCATCTCCCTCATCCTGCGGGACAGGAAGATGGCCCTGACCTCTGACGAAGCCACCATCCTCATGGCCGGGATATACGAGGACACCGGCTTCCTGAGCTATCCATCGACTACGCCCAGGGACTTCGAGGCCGCGTCGTTCCTCCTCTCAAGCGGCGCCGATCTCAGCAAGGTGTCGGACCTGTTGAGAAAGGAGCTTACGCCCGAGGACGTCTCTCTCCTGAACGAGTTCCTGCATTCCGAGGCCAGATACACCATAGGCGGGGTCGAGGTCGTCATAGTGGAAGGATACCTTGAAAGATACGCCGCTGACATCTCGGCGCTCGCACACAGGATACGGGACATAGAGGGGATGGACTGCCTCTTCATGCTTGTGGATTCCGAGGACAGGGTCCACATGATAGCCCGGAGCAGGACGGCGCACGTGGACGTGGGCAAGGTCGCCAGGGCCGTCGGCGGCGGGGGCCACGCGCACGCGGCCTCGGCCACGCTCAAGGGGGTGACGCTCATAGAGGCGAAGGAGCGGCTCCTTGAGGCCATAAGGGAGAGCGTCGTCCCCCAGAGGACCGCCGCCGAGATAATGTCCTTTCCCCCGATAGTTTTCCCCGCCGCGCTGACCCTGAACGAAGCGATGGAGCAGATGAGGAGGTACAACATAAACGCGGCGCCCGTGGTCGATAACGGCGCATCCGTCATAGGGGTCATCACGAGGCAGGTGGTCGACAAGGCCGTATACCACGGCCTGGGGCGCTCCACGGTCAGCGATTACATGACCACCGAGTACGAGACCGTGTCGCACGGTTCTTCCATCGACGAGATAAGGGCAAAGGTCATGGGGCGCGGCGCGAGGCTCCTGCCGGTCTTGAAAGACAGAAAGCTCGTCGGCGTCATAACGAGGACGGACCTTATCAAAATACTCCAGGAGGGGCTCAGGGAGGCGGCCGAAGGTATCGGGGCCAGGAAGCCGCATTCGCTCTCCAGGCTCATCAAGGAGAGGCTCCCCGGGTGGGCCGCTGGCCTTCTCAAGGAAGCAGGCGAAGTGGCCGAAGGCCTCGGCGTGAACGCCTACGCGGTCGGGGGTTTTGTCAGGGACCTCCTGTTGAGGCGCGAGAACCTCGACATGGACATAGTGATAGAGGGCGGGGACGGGATAGCGTTCGCCAACGAGCTTGCGGCGCGGCGCGGCGCCAGGGTGAGGGCGCACCGCAGGTTCAGGACCGCCGTCGTGATACTGCCCGACGGGTACAAGTTAGACGTGGCCACCGCGCGGCTCGAGTACTATGAAAAACCGGGGGCGCTCCCCACGGTGGAGGTCTCGTCCCTCAAGCTCGACCTCTACAGGAGGGACTTCGCCATAAACACCCTTGCCGTCGCTCTGAACCCCAGGAGGTTCGGCGAGCTTATAGACTTTTTCGGGGCGCAGAGGGATATAAAGGAGAAGGCCGTCAGGGTGCTCCACAACCTGAGCTTCGTTGAAGACCCGACAAGGATGCTCCGGGCCGTGAGGTTCTCGGAGAAGTTCGGCTTCAGGATAAGCAAGCACACCCTCCACCTGATAAAGAATTACGTGAAGCTCGACGTATTCAAGGACCTCTCCGGGCCCCGGCTCTTCGATGAGCTCAGGAACATGCTCGGCGAGGAGGTCTCGGTAAAATGCGTAGGACGGCTCCATGAGCTGGGGCTCCTGAAGCTCATCCACGGCTCCATCACCTATGACGTTGAACGGGAGGCGTTCATCGAGCGGGCGAGGGAGGCGGCTGTCTGGCACAGGCTCCTCTACGCAAAGGACGGGGCCGAGGGGTGGGTCGTTATCTTCCTGGCCCTGACGGACACCTTGAATGACGAGGAGTTGAACGGACTCCTGAAGAGGCTCGGCGTGGAGGGGAAAAAACCGATGGAGATATTCGCCTCGAGGGCCGACGGGCTCGACGCGCTCAGGCGGATATCCGGCGCCGTAAGAAAAAATAGCGAGGTCTACGGATTGCTCAGGGACCTGCCGATGGAGGTGGTCTTATACCTCCTTGCAAAGGCGGAGGACGAAGGGGCCAAGAAGGCGCTCGCCTCCCACGTAACAAAGCTCAGGTACGTGGAGACGGCCCTCAACGGGGACGACCTCAAGTCCATGGGGATAGAAGAGGGCCCGCGTGTGGGCGAGGCGCTCAGGCTCCTCCTTGACAAAAGGCTCGATGGCGAGATAACCACCAGGGAGGAGGAAGAGGTGTTTGTGAGGGGTTACGCGAAGGCAGGGGGGAGAGGGGCTGAAGTCCTGTAGGTTGGGTTGAGGAACGAAACCCAACATCATAATGCACAATATTCCGTTGGGTTAAAAAGCGCAACCCAACCTACGGCTCGAACGATGCGCTTCGTCCCTCAGCGCATCCTATGTCCCTGCGGGGTCAAGCGAGCGAATAGAAATATATACTCCCTTATATGTCGAAGATTTCCCGCAGCTTGCTGCGGGGAGCTTCAACTTTAACCCCAGGGCTCAAAGTTGATATTTAAGGCATTACCGAAACTTAATGATAAATTCAATATCCTTTTAATCTTTCCGGGCGATAATAATGGGGATATCGACGGACCGGATATTTAAGCGCGGTCGTTCAGGCCGTCATGCGTTATCAGGTTAAATCATGCGTTACTACCCGATATTCGCCGATATTAAGGGCAGGCCGTGCGTTGTAATAGGCGGCGGAGAGGTGGCGCTGAGAAAGGCCGAAGGGCTCGTCTCGGCCGGGGCTCAAGTCACAATCATAAGCCCCGGGCTCAACGGAGGGCTCAAGAGGCTCGTGGGGGCGAAAAAGGCCCGTCATATAAAGAGGGGCTACATGCGCGGGGACCTCGCCGGGGCCTTCCTCGCAGTCTCGGCCTCGGACTCAAGGGGGGTAAACAGGGCCGTATTTGAAGAGGCCTCTTCCCTCGACATCCTCGTAAACGTCGTTGACAACCCCTCCCTCTGCAACTTCATAGCCCCCGCTGTCCTCAACAGGGGGAGCCTGTCGATAGCCGTCTCTACCTCGGGCAAGAGCCCTCTATTCGCCAGGACATTGAGGGAAGGGCTGGAGGAGGCCATAGGCGCTGAGTACGCGGCCTTCATCGAGGTCCTCGGCGCGGTGAGGAAGAATCTATTGAAAAAGGGCGTGGAAGGTGATAAAAAAGAACGTGTAATCAAGGCCTTTGTAAATTCCCCTCTCCCGCTCTGGATTAGGATCGGGGATGTCAAAGAGATAAACAGGTTCCTCCAGCGCCATCTGGGCAAAGGCAATACGCTGTCGAGGCTTGGCGTAAAGATTGAAGTCCCCCGCGGCAAGCCGCGCTTAATCTTCGACATATAAGGAAGTATCTATTTCTATTCGCTCGCTATGCATGTTCAATGAAACCTCCCGGGCCTCAAAGGCCTCTGAGGTTTCAGAACGCTAAAAAAAGACGCGGCTCCACCGCGCGCGCGTCTGTTTTATATACCGGAGACAAGACCCTTTTGAGCGAAATTTTTCTCCATATAACAGCCATCGTATACCTTCTGGCAACGGTAATCTATTCAATTTACCTCTTTTCCCGCAAGGACAGGTTCCTGCCCGCGGCCCAGTGGGTCTTCACGGCCGGGTTCTTCTTTCATACCGCGACCGTCGCGGCCCGCTGGATAGGCGCCGGGAGGACCCCGGCCGCAAGCCTCCATGAATCGCTCACATTTTTCTCCTGGATAACGGTGGCGCTCTACCTGCTCATACTCGTCAAATACAGGCAGAGGGTGCTCGGGGCCTTTGTAAGCCCGTTCGCCCTCCTTCTCCTCATAACGGCGTCGCTCCTGCCCAGGGAGATAGTGCCGCTCGCGCCGGCGCTCGCGAGCTACTGGCTTCCGGTGCACGTCACGCTGGCCTTCATGGGCAACGCGTTCTTCGCCCTCGCCTTTTTCCTGGGCGTCATGTACATCATACAGGAGAGATACCTGAAGAGCCGCAAACTGAGGGGGCTGTACTTCATACTCCCCTCTCTCGAGATGCTCGACGAGCTCAACTACAAGTGCCTCCAGTACGGTTTCCCGCTCCTGACGCTCGCCATAATAACGGGGGCCATATGGTCCGAGTACGCGCTCGGCAGCTACTGGCTCTGGAGACCGAGGCAGATATGGTCCCTGATCACCTGGTTCCTGTACGCCGCGCTCCTGCACGGCAGGCTCACCTCCGGCTGGAGGGGGCGGAAGGCGGCCATGTTTTCCGGGGCCGCCTTCCTGATACTCATAGGATCGTTCTTAGCCATAAACCTCCTCTCCGGAGGGGCCCACGGCCTGGCGAAGTGACCTTTTACATGGAAGTTCCCAACGCCATGCATTGTCAACCTGAAGAGACGTTAA
>JACRLF010000055.1 GCA_016235365.1 Deltaproteobacteria bacterium
TCAAGCGAGGCGTTGCCGGCCCTCTCCCCTATGCCGTTTATGGTGCACTCCACCTGCCTTGCTCCGTTTATGACGGCGGAGAGCGAGTTGGCCACGGCAAGGCCGAGGTCGTTATGGCAGTGGACGGAGATTATCGCACTGTCTATATCCGGCACGTTCTGCCGTAAGCCCCTTATAAGCGCGCCGAACTGCTCAGGGAGGGCGTAACCCACCGTATCGGGGATATTGACCGTGGATGCGCCGGCCTTTATGACCGCCTCGATGACCTCGTAGAGGTACTCGGGCTCGGTCCTTGAGGCGTCCATGGCCGAGAACTCCACGTCCTCCACGTATCCCCTCGCGAGCTCGACCATATCGACGGCCCTTTTCATGGCCTCCTTGCGGGTGAGCCTGAACTGGTGCTTGAGGTGGATGTCCGAGGTGGAGATGAACGTATGTATCCTCGGCCTGCGCGCCCCCTTGAGCGCCCCCCAGGCCGCGTCTATGTCCTCCTGGCGCGCCCTGGCGAGGCTGCACACCGAGGGGCCCTCCACCTCTTCGGCTATCCTCTTTATCGCCTCGAAGTCTCCCGGGGAGCTGAAGGCGAACCCCGCCTCTATGACGTCTACGCCGAGCTTCGAGAGCTGTCTGGCTACAATTATCTTCTCCTCGACGTTCATCGAGGCCCCGGGGGACTGCTCGCCGTCCCTCAATGTGGTGTCGAAAACCCTTACCCTGTTATCCATGACCTTACCTGTGAGATTCGTGAATTTCTTTTTTTTCAGTCTTCTGCTGTACCCTGGCCGATACCCGCCTTCTCCTGTCTACAAGGGTCGTCACGGGCCCCGAGAGCACGTATCCTAACGTAAGGACGAACATCGTCAACGCAGGCTCGGCCGCGACCACGATGAGGAGGAATATGGCGCCGACCAACAGCCTGAACGGAGTCCTCTGCGACAGGTTCAATTCCTTGAAGCTGTAGTACTTGACGTTGCTTATCATCAGGAACGCGAGCAGATAGACCAGTATGAGCACGGTTATGTGCCTGGCCATCTCCTGGCCCTGCCCTATGTAGAAGAACATGAGTACCGTGGTCGCCACGAGCGCGGCGGCCGCCGGTATGGGCAGTCCGTTGAACCTCTTGCTCTCTATAGTCGTTATCTGGACGTTGAACCGCGCCAGCCTGATCGCGCCGCAGACGACGAAGAGGAACGCCGCGAGCCAGCCGTACCTGCCGAAGGGCCGCAGCGCCCAGGTGAATATCAGCACCCCCGGGGCGAGCCCGAAGGCGATCAGGTCGGAGAGCGAGTCGTACTCCACGCCGAACTTGCTGCTGGTGCCCGTAAGCCTCGCTATCCTGCCGTCTAACCCGTCGAGCACGCCGGAGATGAGGATGGCTATGGCCGCCCTCTCGAAATGCCCGTCAAATGAAGATATGATGGCGTAGCCCGTCAAATGAAGATATGATGGCGTAGAACCCGCCGAAAAGGCTCGCCGAGGTTATGAGGTTCGGCAGCAGGTAGACGCCCCTTTTTACCTTCTTCTGACTGGTCTCCGGATTCAGTTCGTTATCGAGCATTCCAATACCCCAAAATGGTTGACCCGGCCCTTACCTTGTCCCCTACCTTCACGCTGACCTTGCACCCCGCCGGCAGGTATACGTCCACCCGGGAGCCGAACCTTATCATCCCGAACCGCTCACCCTTTTCAAGCTCCATGCCCACTTTAGCGTAGCAGACTATCCTCCTGGCTATGAGGCCCGCTATCTGGTTGAAGGCCAGCCTCACGCCGGACTCGGTTTCGAGGATGACGGCGTTCTGCTCGTTTTCGAGGGACGCCTTGTCGAGGCTCGCGTTGAAGAACTTGCCGGGGTTGTAGACGACCTCAACGACCCTTCCGGAAAAGGGGACCCTGTTCACATGGACGTTGAAGACGTTCATGAAGATGCTGATCTTGAGCGCCTCTCCCCTGAGAAACCTCCCCCCCCTCTCGCGCTCGACCTTTATGACCTTACCGTCGGCCGGGCTTACTATGGAACCCACGTCCCCGGGTATGCGCCTTTCAGGGTCCCTGAAAAACGCTATCACAAAGACCGTAAGAGGGATAAAAAGCGCCTCTAACCACCTGAACCCGGCAACCCAGACCACCGCGGAGCATATTAAACAGGCCAGTATGAAGGGATAACCCTCCCTGGCAACAGGAAATCTCAAATAAAAACCCCTTGCCCCCTTGAACATGCATAGCGAGCGCATTCCCCGCAGCTTGGCTAGCGGGGTCAAGCGAGCGAATCGGATATAGGTACTTCCTTACATGTCGAAGATTCCCCGCGGCTTGGCTAGCGGGAAGCTTCAAGTACCACGATTCCCGGGCCGCGGCCTCGCCTTAGGGCCGGCCGTCCCCCTTGCGCGGCCTGGAATATCAGTTCCTGGACTTATCCACTATCTTGCCCTTTTTAAGCCAAGGCATCATGTCCCTGAGCCTTGCGCCGACCTTCTCTATCTCGTGATTCTCGCCTATCCTCGTAAGCGCCGTGAAGACGGGCTTGTTGGCCCTGTTCTCAAGCATCCACTCCTTTGCGAACTGTCCGGTCTGTATCTCCTTAAGTATCCTCTTCATCTCCTTCTTGGTCTCTTCGGTGACGATCCTCGGGCCCCTTGTGAGGTCCCCGTACTGGGCGGTATTGCTGATGGAGTACCTCATGTTCGATATCCCGCCCTCGTAGATAAGGTCCACTATCAGCTTCATCTCATGGAGGCATTCGAAGTACGCCATCTCCGGGGGATAGCCGGCCTCGGTCAGTGTCTCGAAACCCGCCGTTATGAGGGCGCTCACCCCGCCGCAGAGCACGGCCTGCTCGCCGAAGAGGTCGGTCTCGGCCTCGTCCTTGAAGGTCGTCTCGATGACGCCGGCCCTGCCCCCGCCGATGGCGCTGGCGTACGCGAGCGCGACGTCGAGCGTGTCTCCGGACGGGTCCTGGTGTATGGCCACGAGCGCGGGCACGCCGTTGCCCTTCGTGAACTCGTGCCTGACGAGGTGGCCCGGCCCTTTGGGCGCGGCCATGAACACGTTTACGGACTTATCCGGGACTATCTGCCCGAAGTGGATGTTAAAGCCGTGGGCGAACGCGAGATACGCGCCTTTCTTGAGCCCCGGCGCTATCTCCTCCCTGTAGATGTCGCCCTGTATCTCATCCGGTATCAGCATCATAACCACGTCGGCCCCGGCCACGGCGTCGGCGACGCTTTTGGCCTTCAACCCCGCGGCCTCGGCCTTCTTCCAGGAAGCCCCGTCCTTCCTCAGCCCGACAACGACATCAACCCCGCTGTCCTTCAGGTTCTGCGCGTGGGCGTGCCCCTGGCTCCCGAACCCGATTATGGCGACCTTCTTGGACCTTATCTTCTCCAGATTGGCGTCCTTGTCGTAGTATACCTTCATCTATCTCTCATCCTCCGTTCTATTTTCAATTAGCAGGTTGCTGAAAAAGTCACATCTGCTTTGTCGTCTCGGCGTTGAAGCTCCCCGCGGCTTTTCCGCGGGGAATCTTCGACATGTAAGGAAGCATCTATATCCGATTCGCTCGCTTGACCCCTGAGCGGGCCTCGCGCTCGCTCTATTTTGAGTTTTTCAGCACCCTGTTAATTGTAATGCTCTCCGGGCCCGTCAGCTACTTCTGCTTCGGGCTCCTGGCCATCGCTATGCGGCCGGTCCTGACTATCTCTTTTATGCCGAATGGGCGCAGTAGCTCGGTTATCGCGCCTATCTTCTCCTCGTCGCCGGTTATCTCTATCGTGTAGCTCCTCGGGCTCACGTCCACGACCTTCGCCCTGAAGATATCGACGATGCTCAGTATCTCCGCCCTTATCTCCTGGTTGGACGACACCTTTATGAGGGCGAGCTCCCTCTCTATGTGCTCCTCGCCCGTGAAGTCATGCACCTTGATGACGTTTATGAGCTTGTTGAGCTGTTTGTTTATCTGCTCGATGACCTTATCGTCCCCCCTGGTGACTATCGTCATGCGTGAGATCTCGGGGTCGAGGGTCTCGGCTACAGAAAGGCTTTCAATGTTGAAGCCGCGCCCCGAGAAGAGCCCCGAAATCCTGGAGAGGACGCCGAACTCGTTGGCGACAAGCACCGATATCGTGTGGCGCAAAGAGAGACCTCCAAAAAATATTTTCGCACAACCGATGTCC
>JACRLF010000002.1 GCA_016235365.1 Deltaproteobacteria bacterium
ATCTTAATGGTGGAGAGGGGAGGATTCGAACCTCCGAAGGCTGTGCCAGCAGATTTACAGTCTGCCCCCTTTGGCCGCTCGGGAACCTCTCCTTCTGTAACCCGCAAAAAAAAGCCCTCTAAACCCTTTTACCGCGCCGCATTCAGCCGTAGCAAAGAGTGAAGGTCTCCTTTAATCACCGTATCCTGACGAATGGCTGGAGCTGGCGATGGGATTCGAACCCGCAACCTGCTGATTACAAATCAGCTGCTCTACCGTTGAGCTACGCCAGCGAAAAACCCTGTTATTCCCGCTAAATGAAGACGGTAGACCACCCCTCTCGCAGAAGCTGAATTGTTATTTATAGAGCACAAATGGATTTTTGTCAAGGAGTTTTTTGCCTGCAAGGCGCTCAGCCATATATTGACATGATATATATTTCCACAAAAAGGTCAAGAGGTACTAAACCCGCAGGCCTTTGAAGTTACAGGCGTTTCACGCAAAGACACAATATCTTTTAAAAATAAAGAGTTAAAGTTTACAGTGGAGATGTCCGATTATAAGTATATGTGCGCAATGGGCCGGCGCATCATCGGTTCATTCTCGCCATAAGTCGGACAGCCCTGGGTCTGGAGCAAAATCAGCCTTTATTATCCACTGCAAGCCGCACTTCATTAACCCCGGAGTAAACATTAAAATTATGTGCAAAACGTCAACGCTCTACATCAGACACGCGGCGTCCATCCTCCGGCAAGCCGATTGCCGGCTAAGACGTAAAATCAATTCACAGGAAAGCTTGCGGAGAATATCAGGGGGCTCATGGTCGACCTTTTAAAAACGATACGGGGCAGGATACTGGTCTTTTTCTCTATTATCACGGTGCTTCTGATGGCAGGGAGTGTCGGGGGATATATAGCGAAGGAAAAGAACAATAAGATAAGGGGAATAGTCGACATCGCGCAGCAGCAGAAGATAAAGACCGACCTGCTTACCAGAAAATCGCTCGAATACGTTATCCAATACGCCCCTGCCGACATCAGGGAGAACATCCAGAAGACCTTGAAAGAGCTCGATGAGACGTTTGCCGCCCTGAAGGGCGGCAAGGACCATGGCGCATCCATTCTCAATGAGCAGGACGCCGCAGTGCTGGCGGATATCGACAACAAGTATAAGATACTGAAGTCGAAGACGGAAAAACTGCTGTCCCTGGACAAAAAACAACTCGCCGTGGAAGACGGCGACCTCCTGATCCTGCTCCAGGACATTATCGCGAGCAATAAGGCGGTGGAGCCCCCCATAGAGACGCTTATCGACAGCCTGAATGCGAGGGTAAAAAAGGCCAACGCGGCGACCCTCTGGATATTCTTCGGCGCGACGTTCCTCTCCCTTGCCATCTCGGTACTGGCCATCATCGGCTCAAGGACGACTTTCAAAAGGTTCAAAAAGATACACAACTGCCTCCAGAGGCTCCGCGAGGCGGACTTGACAGAAAACGTCGATATCCATACGAAGGACGAGCTCGGGGACATAGGACAGGGTCTGAACTCCGTCATAAACAACTTGAGCAGCCTTGCCGGGGACGTCAAGGACGCCTCCAAATTCCTTACCACATCCTCCAAACAGCTCTCCGCGTCATTCACGCAGATCGTGAACGCCTCCGAGGTTCAGGAGGAAAAGATAATGAGGGTCGTGTCCTCCATGCAGGAGATGGCCTGCACCGTGTCGGAGATGGCCAAGAATGCCGGCGAAGCCTCGACCGAAACCAAGGCGACGAGCGAGATATCATTGCACGGCAAGAAGAAGATGGACGACCTGAAGGCCAGGATGGAGACCATCGAGAACGCCGCCAGGGCGTCTTCCACCATGACCTCGGATTTGAACAGCAGGATATCCGATATAACGACGATAGTGGACGCCATAAACGATATCGCCGACCAGACGAACCTCCTGGCGTTGAACGCGTCCATAGAGGCCGCCAGGGCAGGCGAGCAGGGCAGGGGGTTTGCGGTGGTCGCCGAAGAGGTACGGAACTTAGCCGAGCGCACCGTCAAATTCACGTCCGAGATAGACAAGACCGTCAAAGGCATCAAAGAGGCCAACGCCCTGGTGGTAAAGGCCATAGAGACCGAAGTCAGGGAGGTCGGCAAGGGGGTCGTGGTGGCCGAAGAGGCGAACAACTACCTGAAAAAGATAGAGGAGAACGTCGGCAACATCACCATGATGATCTCCCAGATCGCCGGCGCGGCCGAAGAACACTCTACCGTTTCGGAGAGCGTGGTGTCGGACATAGAAAAGATCGCCGCCATAACATCGAGCAACACGGCCGGCGTCAGGGAGACGGCCGAGACCGCCAACAACCTGCTGACGCTGGCCACGAAACTGCACGGGATCACGGACAACTTCAAGATAGGCGATTCGGGCAAGGACGCGGTTGAGGGCGCGGGGCCGGCCGCGGCTAAATACGGCAAGGTAGTGCCTATCCGCGCGGCGAAAAAGACCATGGCATAATGAACCCCCCGGGGCAGGAAAGCCACAGGGGTTTCAGAACCTTGGAAAACCAAAGAAACAGGAGGTTGATGAAATGAAGAAGTTGCTGGTTATATTGGCGTTGATTTTCACGGTATCGGCGTTTACCGGTGTTGAGGCTTCAGAGCTTAAATGGACGGGCTGCGGCATATCGAAGAAGGCCTTCATGGAGGATCTCGCCAACGCCTACGAAAAAAAGACGGGGACAAAGATAATACTCAAGGGCAGCGGCGCAACGGAAGGAATAAGGAACGTCGCCAAAGGGGAGTTTGACATTGGCGGCTCATGCAGGCACAAGATAAACGCGGCTGAGGAAAAGGACGCCATGCTCCACCAGGTGGCATGGGACGCCCTCGTCTTCATCGTCAACGACGGCAACCCGGTTGACAGCGTAACCGAGGCGCAGATAAAGAAGCTCTACACCGGCAAGATACGGAGCTGGAAAGAGCTCGGCGGGCCGGACGCGCCCATAAAGCTTGTGGACAGGGAAGGCAAGACGAGCGGAACCGGGCTGATGCTGAGGGAGCTGCTCTTCAACAACCCTGATGAGGAGTTCACCTCCGACGCGGAGTACAAGAAGAGCACCGGCCCCATAGAGGCCGCCGTATCCGCTGACCCGCTTGCGATAAGCGCCACCGGGGTGTCGAGCGCGCAAAAGAGGGATAAGATAAAGATGCTGAAGGTCAACGGGGTAGCGCCTACGAAAGAGAACATCATGTCCGGCAAATACACCCTCTACCGCCCGCTTTATATCACGACAAAGGGCGAGCCCGCCGGCGAGACGAAAAAATTCCTTGAGTTCGCCTTGAGCGATGAAGGCCAGGCCATCATCTCGGCCCAGGGGACCGTCAACCTCAAGGAAGGCAAGTCTCTGAAGAAGAGATAATCACCCCTCCATTGGTCCGGTTCCGGGCCAGGCGACACCACGCCCGCGGGCTTGAACAGCCCCGCGGGCGCTCTTTTTGAGGCGTTAAACGCCGGGTGGAGCGCCCGCATCCCCGCCCTTGAGCCCGAGGAGGTACGCCTCCATGAAATCGTCTATATTGCCGTCGAGCACCGCGTCGACGTTGCCGACCTCCACGCCGGTCCTGTGGTCCTTGACGAGCCTGTAGGGCTGCAGCACGTAAGACCTTATCTGGCTGCCCCAGGCTATGTCGCGCTTCTCCTTGTGGTACTCCTGCATCTTCTCTTCCTGCTCCTTAAGCTTGAGCTCATATAGCTTTGCCCGCAGGAGCTTCATGGCGAAGGCCCTGTTCTTGTGCTGGCTCCTCTCGTTCTGGCACTGCACCACTATCCCGGTCGGTATATGCGTTATCCGTATGGCGGAGTCGGTCTTGTTCACGTGCTGGCCGCCGGCCCCGCTCGCCCTGAAGGTATCCACCCTCAAGTCCGCCTCGTTCACCTCGACCTCGATATTATCCTCGAACTCCGGGTAGACGAAGACCGAGGCGAAGGACGTGTGCCTCCTCTTGTTGGCGTCGAACGGGGATATCCTGACCAGCCTGTGCACCCCCATCTCGGCCTTGAGATACCCGTAGGCGTACTCGCCGGCAACCGTGAACGTGACGCTCTTGAGCCCCGCCTCCTCGCCCGGCAGGTAATCCACGGTCTCGGTAGCGTAGCCCTTTCGCTCGGCCCACCTGAGGTACATCCTCAAAAGGATAGACGCCCAGTCCTGGGCCTCGGTGCCGCCGGCGCCAGGGTGTATGGAGACTATGGCGTTGAGCCTGTCGTGCTCGCCGGAGAGCATCCTCTGCGCCTCGGCATGCTCTATTGCCGCCTTCGCCTCGTTGAGCTTATCCTGCGCCTCTCCCGCGGCCTGGGCATCCCCGGCCTCCTCCGCAAGATCAAGGAGCACCCCGGCGTCCTCGATAAGGACGCTTATCCCGTCTATGGCCGAGAGCTCATTGGACAGGAGCGCCTTCCTCTTCATCAGCTTCTGGGCGTTTTGCTGGTCCGTCCATATAGAGGGGGCGGCCAGACGCTCCTCGATCCCCTTTATCTCCTTAAGCTTCGCCTCCTGGTCAAAGAAAGCTCCGCAGCTCGTCGAATTTGGCCTTTACCGCGGCCCTTTGCTCCTTGATATCCTCAAACATCATCGATACCTCCTCTTCTTTACCGTGAGAAAGACGAATATGCCCGTAAAGACAAAACATCCGTAGGCGAATATGTCGCCGTACATCGAATAAAAAGTGAGCGGGCCCTTCCTGAAACCGACCCTGTCCACCATGACGCCCTTTTCAAAGAGCGGTATGCTGTCCATTATCCTGCCGGCCGGGTCCACCACGGCGCTTATCCCCGTATTGGCGGCGCGGAGCAGGTAGGCCTTGTTCTCAACGGCCCTCATCGCCGACATCTCAAGGTGCTGGTAAGGGGCGGATGAGCGGCCGAACCAGCCGTCGTTGGTTATATTGACAAGGAGCCCTGCGCCGTTTTTCACGGCCGTCCTCGCTATATCCGGGAATATGGCCTCAAAGCATATGAGCACCCCTATCCCGCCGCCGTCGTACATTATCGGCATGGCCCCGGGGCCTTCGGAAAAGTCCCCCACCCCGGCGGTAAGTTTTTTCACGAAGGGGAGGAACCTCTTGAGCGGCACGTATTCCCCGAACGGCACCAGATGGACCTTGTCGTACTTGCCGACGATAGCCCCGCCGGGCGAGATGAGATAGGCGCTGTTGAAGTAGCTCGGGGAGCCTGTGGCGAGATTATATGAATAAGAAGGGCTGCCGGTCAATACGTAACTTCGCGCATCCCGCGCCGCGGCCTCGACAACTCCGTCATTGAGCCTGTCGGCCCCGAGATAGAAGGGCACTGCCGTCTCCGGCCAGACTATGAGCCCGGCGCCAGCCTCTGACGCCTTCAGGCTCAACTCCCTGTAGATATCGAGCGTCTTTTTCTGAAAAGAGCGGTCCCATTTGACGCCCTGGTCTATCGCCCCCTGCGCTACCCCGGCAGTGACCCCCTTCCACGCGGGGGTCTCCCTGTCAACACTACCTATCCTCACGAAGCCGTAGACGACGGTAGACGCCAGCAGGACAACGGTGAGCGCGGCCTCCCGGAACGGAAATGCGGAGCCTTTCCTCAGGAAGCGCCTGATTACAAGGAATACCGCCGTGTTTATCGATATTACCAGGAACGAAACGCCCCATACGCCGGTGATGTCGGCGATCTGGACCAGGGGCGTATAGCGCGCCTGGGAGTAGCCGAGGAGCACCCACGGGAACCCGGTAAAGAGATACCCCCTGAGGTACTCCAACGCGACCCATACGGAAGGCGCAAGGATGGCCCGCGACACGCCGCCGAACCTCTCAAGCATCACCGAAAGAGATAAGCCGAAGGCCGCCACAAAGAGGCTCAGGTACGCGGCAAGCGCAAGCATCACGAATACGCTTATCCATACCGGCACCCCGCCGTAGAAGTACATCGAGTTTACGACCCAGTAGACGGTGCCGACGAAATAGACGAGCCCGCAGAGGAGCCCGAGCATGAACCCCTTGCCCTTGCCGGCCCCTTCCACGGCGAAAAAGAGCGGCACAACGCCGGCCCAGGCCGCGAAACCTAACCCCAGGGGCGGGAATGAGA
>JACRLF010000001.1 GCA_016235365.1 Deltaproteobacteria bacterium
GAGTCGAAGACAAGCGCCTTGAGTGGCCTGTTAATATCCCCGGCCGGCGGGGGGATCCTCTTTACTATCGCCTCGAGGATGTCCTTTATGCCTATGCCTTCCTTGGCGCTGGCCAGGACCGCGTCCGAGGCGTCGAGCCCGAGCACGTCCTCTATCTCCTCTTTTATCCTCTCCGGCTCGGCCGACGGCAGGTCTATCTTGTTCAATACCGGGAATATATCAAGTCCGACGTCTACCGCGGTATAGAGGTGCGCGAGGGTCTGGGCCTCAACGCCCTGGGAGGCGTCCACGACCAGTATCGCCCCCTCGCAGGCGGAAAGAGACCTGCTGACCTCGTAGCTGAAGTCCACGTGGCCGGGGGTGTCTATCAGGTTCAGCACGTAGGTGTTGCCGTCATCCGCCCTGTACGCAAGCCTCGCGGTCTGGGCCTTTATGGTGATGCCCCGCTCCCTCTCAAGCTCCATCTTGTCGAGGAACTGGTCCATCATCTCCCTCTTCGTTATCGTCCCCGTGAACTCAAGGAGCCTGTCCGAAAGGGTCGATTTGCCGTGGTCGATGTGGGCGATTATCGAAAAATTGCGTATCCTCTCTCTGTCCGTCACTTTGGCCTTTTCTTTCAGGTAAACGTAGTTTACAGCACTATTTTGGGCAATATATCATTGTAAATAATCGGCAACGGTTTGTCAAAAGAAAAGGCCCGCAAGGGCCTCTATATTCGTCTGATGGGCCGCCGGGCCCTTTTGAAACGCGTGAGGGTCTCGGATTAACAGGTTGCTGAAAAACAGTTTTAGCGTGTGCTTGAGCACTTGGGCTTTTAAATAGCGCCTGCCTGAAAAAGCCCATATGGCTCAAGGCACGACGTGAAAACTTTTTACAAAAAGGTTCTCTCAAAAGACTTTTTCAGCAACCGGTTAATGGCCCCCGCCGGTGGCCCCGTCTATCCAGCCGAGGTAATCCTCGAGCCCGGCGGATATCTCCACGGCCACTATCTCCGGCACCTCGTAGCTGTGTAGCCCCCTTATCCTCGCCTTGAGCGCGTCGAAGAGGACGGCCCTCGTCTTAAATACGCAGAGCGCCTCCTCCTCATCGCAGACCTTGCCCTTCCAGGTATAGATGGACCTGACCTTCGGGACGATGTTGCAACAGGCCGCAAGCCCCTCCTCGACGGCCTTTGTGCCGATGGCGGCCCCCTCTTCCTGGTTCGGGGCAGTCATGAAAACGACTATATATCCTCCGCCCATTCAAGACCTCCCGGACGCATGGGGGAGCGGCGCTATCCCGCCCGCTTCCCCGGATAAAAAACGTTGGCTCACCCCTTGAGCATCCTCTCTATCTCCCTCAGCATCCCCTCCCTGTGCGTGCCGGCCCAGTAGATGCGTCCGCACTTGGGGCAGACGGAGAACTCGTCCTGCGTCTGGCAGACGTAGGGGGGTACCCTCTCCTTTACGGCCTCTTTCGCGGCGCGCTCAAGCCGCGCGTTGCATCTTAAGCACCTGGTGAGGAACCCGGCGGAGTCGAGCCCGAACCTCTCCACGACGGCCTTGAGCTGGTCCGCAACAATGGGGCTCTCGACGAAAAAACAGCGGCCCTTGAGCCTGCGCCGCCTTACGAGCAGCGTATCCCTCGTGAGCACAATTCTCTCCTCCCGGAGGGCCCTCTCAATGAGCGCACCGTCTTCTATGGAACGTTCGTACTCCACGTCGCACCCGATGGTTCTCATCCACCGGGCGAGTTTTCCCAGCATCGAGTCGGCAAAGAACTTAAGCCCCTCCCCGCTCACAGGAGCCCCTGCAAGCCGGCCCGCGCCCACTCGGCGCTGACCGCCTTCCACCCGTCCCTTTCCCTCTTGAAAATAATATTGAACCTCAAGACGTCGGCGTCCTGCGGGACTATGTCCTTAAGCTCCTTGAAGTCCTGGCCCCTCAAAAGCGCCGCCCTTACTTCACAGATGGCCGTAGTCCCTTCGACCTTGACCTCAACGTGCCTTATGTAGACCTTTATATTCCCCGGCCGCATGAACTGGAAGAGAAGGACACCCTTGACCCCGTTGTAGTCGTTGCCGTGGCCGTCCCTGTAATCCTTTGATACGGCCTTCATGAGCGAAGCGAGGTCCTTGCCCTCGGAGGCCTCAACGGACAACCTGATCAGGCCCCTTATCTCCTCCTCGTCGCCGTGCCTCGCACACCCGGGGAGCACGCACAGGGCAAGGAATAAGGGTATAATGGTCTTTAATAAGAGAGCCTTCATGCCATGAACCACCCCGCAACAAGCTGCGGGGTATCAGAAGGTACTGTTGATCATGGCTTGCGTAGCAAGCCGCGCTTAATTAGACCCCGTGCGCATAAGGAAACATTAAAGGGTGCTTGCGGCAGGTTCGGTTAAAACGGTTCAGCCGAAGAATATCTCGGCGGTCCTGTACATCTCCATGTCGACGGTCTTAAGCTTGCTCGTGGCCTCGTCCAGCCCCACGTCCACTATCCTGTTGCCCTGAAGCGCGACCATCCTCCCGAACCTGCCCTCGCTTATCATCTCCGCGGCCTTTACGCCGAAGCGCGTGGCCAGTATCCTGTCGTATGCCGTCGGAGTGCCGCCCCTCTGCAGGTGGCCGAGCACCACGTGGCGGGTCTCGAGCTTCGTCCTTTTCTCTATCTCCCCGGCGAGGAACTCGCCGATGCCCCCGAGCTTCACGTGGCCGAACGCGTCAAGCTCCTTGTCCTTGGTTATCGCGCCATGGGCCTCCTTGGGGGAGGCGCCCTCGGCGGCTACGACGAGGCTGAACTTTTTGCCCCTCTTCTTCCTGTTAAGGACGTGCGCGCACACCTCGTCCACGTCAAAGGGCTTCTCAGGGATCAATATGACGTCCGCCCCGCCGGCTATCCCGCCGTAAACGGCTATCCACCCGGCGTGCCTGCCCATGACCTCCACGACCATTACCCTCTGGTGCGACTCGGTGGTCGAGTGGAGCCTGTCGAGGGCCCATGTGACTATGCTTACGGCCGTGTCGAACCCGAACGTGAAGTCGGTGCCGGAGAGGTCGTTGTCTATGGTCTTCGGGACCCCTATGGTCTTTATGCCTCTTTCAAATAGCTTAGCGGCCACTCCGAGGGTGTCGTCCCCGCCTATGCAGACAATGGCGTCGAGTCCGAGCGCCTTCACGTTGTTTATGACCGTCTCGGTGTCCTTGGGATTTTTCAACGGGTTCGTGCGGGAGGTGCCGAGGATCGTACCGCCGACCGGGAGTATCCCGGAGACCGCCTCGTTGGTGAGCTTTGTCGTGGACGGTTCGACAAGGCCCTTCCAGCCGTCCCTTATGCCCGTAAACTCCAGGCCGAGCTGCATCCCCCTCTTTACAACGGCCCTTATTACGGCGTTGAGGCCAGGACAATCTCCGCCGCCGGTAAGTACCCCGACATTCATGATATGACCCTCCTTGTTTTTTTGACGGCCTTTGAGCCCTCCGGATAGGATCCGGCGAGTTGATATTCCATTCCGATATGATCAAACGCTAAGAGCCGCGAAGACTGATGTCGGACGGCCGGGCCACCTCCTCCGGGTCCACCGGCACCCACCGCGCCCCACTCAGCCCATGAGCGGCAACTTGACCGTGAATACACTTCCCTTGCCGGGTTCGCTCTCCACGCCGATAGCGCCGCCATGCGCCGCCACTATCTCTTTACATATGCTCAGGCCGAGCCCCGCGCCCCCGACCCCGCCGGTGCGGGCCTTGTCGGCCCTGTAGAAACGGTCGAATATATACGGCAGGTCCTCCGCGGCTATCCCGGCCCCGGTGTCCCTCACCCTCAAGACGGCGTTGCCGCCTTCAGTCTCGAGCGAAGCCTCTATCTCCCCGCCGCGCGGAGTATATTTCAGGGCGTTGTCCAGGATGTTGAATACAAGCTGGCCGAGCCGCACGGGGTCCCCCGCGACGGTTGCGTCCATAACCTTAATAATAGACATCTCGACCCCGCTGTCAAGGGCAATCCTTCTCAACTGCTCCACCCTCTCCTCCAGCACCCTGTCGAGGGCTACCGGCCCGCGCGGGGCCGCGGCCTCCCTTTCCACGTCCATCCTCGCAAGCTCAAGGAGGTTTCTTACGATGTAGTTCATCCTGTCTATCTCTTCAAGGCCGCTCCTGAGCGCCGCCCTCATATGTTCGACGTCGCCCCTCCCCCGCAGCGCCACCTCCATCTCGCCCTTCAATATCGTAAGCGGCGTCTTAAGCTCATGGGATGCGTCGGCGGTGAACTGCCTTATCTGGTTGAAGGACTTGCCGAGCCTGACTATCATCTCGTTTATGGTGCCGGCGAGCCTCCCTATCTCGTCCTGAGGGACCGATATGGTGATCCTCTCGTTCAGGTTCTCGGCCCTTATCCTCCTCGTGATGTCGATTATGTCGGCCACCGGCTTGAGCGCCTTTCTCGCCAGGAAATACCCAACCGCGGAGGCGATAACCACCGAGACGATGACGCCGAAAGAGATTATATACACCATTGAATGGAATATCTCCTCCATCCCCTCGAGCGAAGAGCCGACCTGGATTATCCC
>JACRLF010000003.1 GCA_016235365.1 Deltaproteobacteria bacterium
GCCGGAGGCTTTTCATTGCATCGAGAAGCTGGCCGGGCGTCAAACGGCGGTGGAGTTGTCGTTCTCTAACCCTTCAAAGCTGGCGAGCTGACCGGTATCGATTTGCCTTTTCCCAGCCAAATAAAAGATATGCAGATATCGATATCCAAGAGCGGGGTGTATCGGCCGGCCATATTCCTGACGGCCGGGGTCGTCCTGGGCATGGTTTATCTTGCCGCGCCGTGGTACGTGCTGGCGGTATCGCTGGCAACGGCCGGCGTTTTCGCAGTGGGCCTGTTCAAGCCTGTATACGCATTTTATCTCGTATTGCTGGTGCTGGTGGAGGAGATGGTGCAGTACTTCATCTCGTACCCGCCGTACTATGAGATCAGGATATATCCATATTATCTGCCTCTTTTAGCGGGCATCCTCGGCGTTGTAGTGTTGAGCGTCGCCAAAAAAAAGCCCCTCAGGGAGTCCCCGGTAACGAGCGTCCTCTGGATCATCGTCGTCTTCGAGGCCGTCTCCATGATATGGGCGCCCCACTTCAAGATCGCCGCATGGCTTTCCGTCTTCACGTTCCTGAACATCGCGTTTTTTTACCTTATCCTGAACACGGTCGTGGATGAGTCCACCCTCAGGAGATCAACGTATATATGGATATTCGCGGGCGTGGCCGTGGCGACCGCCATAATCCTCTCCCAGTGGATAGACGTTGAGAAGACCATATATCTCACCAAGGGGAGCGGCCTTAAGATGGCGTTCCAGGAGCAGGTCGACAGGCCCGCCGGCCTGGGCGGCGTCGACCATGTCGCGGGATACGTCTCAATGGCCGTATTCATGGCGCTCGGCTCGATGGCCTACGAGAAGAGGTGGAGGGTAAAGGCCATTTACTTTATCCTCATAATGTACATGCTCTACGGCATAATACTGACCTCTTCCAGGGGCGTAATGATCGGGCTTACGTGCGCCTACCTCTTTTTTATCTTCATAAACCCCGGTTTCAGGACCAGGTTCATCAGGTATTCCTCCCTCTTCGTCGTGCTGATCGTATTCACTGTGCTCCTGGTCAAGCCCGGCCTCGTCGACAGGATGCTTGTTGGGTTCGGCTACACGGGCAAGCTCCTGTTCTCGGAAAAAACCTTCACCGGAACGGAGGCCGATACGTCACAGGGGCAGGGCCTCAGCGGCATGGAGATAAGGAAGATATGGTGGAAGAACGGATTGCATGAGATGGTCAAGCACCCTTATAAGCTCCTCGTCGGACTGGGCAACGGCGGGTTCATATATTATTCGAGCGGCACCAATACGGTCACGTCCCCGGAGGTCAACAGCATCTCGTTCGCCTTTTTCTACGATATGGGGGTTTTTGGCGTCTTGCTCCTGATAATCCTTTTATATTTGATAGTGAAAAACATCTACTTCCACCTGAGGAACGCGAAAAGGGACTATTGCTATTACATGCTGCTCGCCTCGGTGGCGGCCCTGATTACCGAGAGCGGCGTGCACGGCCTTGTCGACTACGACCTTACCTCGTACGGCTCGAAGTATTTCTGGTTCCCGCTTGGATTTACCATGGCGGTGGTGAATATCATCAAGAAGAGGGAGAGGGCCGCTGATAATAGTGCTACAGGCGCTGAGGCGCCAGGTCGGACGTGAGGGTGTAGTATCCCCGTCGGCCCGCGCCAGGGCGAGCGGCAATGCCTCACGATGCGTTTTTAACCGCGGCTGAGCCGCTTATCGCCGAAGCTTTTTTGAACATGCATAGCGAGCGTCCAGCCCTAAGCCCAAGCTGCGGGGTCAAGCGAGCGAATAGAAATAGATGCTCCCTTATATGTCGAAGATTAAGCGCGGCAAGCCGCGGGGAGCTTCAAGCGTGCGGCTGCCGTAAACCTGCAACCCATCCGAGGGGTGTGAAAATGTACAAAAAATTATTTTTCCTGAGTATGGCATCGGTCTTCCTTTTCCTTCTGCCTGTGGTCCACCACCTCTTGCCGGGCGACGTACTGGCCGAGGACGGGCAGAGGCAGCCAAATCAGGGCGGGCCCGTGTCCCAGGGCGACCCGTCGGCGGCGACGCGGGAGCTCATTGCCGCGGAGCGCCAGTCCCCGGCCAATGCCGGGAACGTTCAGGAGAGGTACAGGCAGTTGGGAGGGGTCATATCGTCCATGCTCCACAGCGGTATGCCGGTGAACAAAATCCTCTCGAGGGAGGACGCGCAGCGCATCGAATCGCTGCTCGGTTCCGGCGGAGCGGCGGAGGCGGCCCGTCTCGTGCACGATGCCGTCCTCAAGCTCGAAGGCGTCAACCCCTCCGGCACTGCCGGCGCGCACCCCGGCCCTCAGCCAAGGAGGGCCGCCTCAGCCGCGCCCACAGTGCAATCGCTTGAAAGGATAAACATAAGAGACCTCATAACCAGGAACCCCTACGGCAATATCCTGAAACTCGGCAACCCTGTGGTCGACGCCGCGAAACGCCGCCTCTACATCAGCGGAACCAAGTCTACCTCCATCGGGGTCGTAGACCTCGACAGGGACGAGCTTGTCGATACATTCGACATAGGGATGCCCGGCGGGTTCATGTTCCTCGACCCGAGGACGCACGACCTCTATCTCTTTGACTTCGGCAGCAAGAAGACCTTCAAGGTCGACATAACGCAGAAAAGGGCGACGGAGGCTCCAACCCTCCCCTCGTATCTTCCCATGCCGAGGAAGGGAACCCCCAAGACTTACAAGGATTACAGCTTTCTGGACTCGGGCTATCCGTTCAAGGTCGGGTACCTGCAGGAGGAGAACGCCGCCTACGGCGTTATCTCCGTCAGGGACGCCTCCGGCAACGTCGTCAGCCGCATAAAGCACGGCCCGGACGGGCTCTATTTCGACATAGACCCACAGACCGGCAAGCTCTACGCCTCCAATACCGGGGACGGGACCATAAGCGTATTCGACCTCAATAACGGCAACAGGAAGATCAAGGACATACGCGTGGGCGTATCCGTGGACGGGATGGCGTTGAACGCGGACTCGACGGGTTTTTACGCGAGGGACAGGCTCGGAGGCAACCTCGTCTCTTTTTATGATATGCGAAGGAGGACTATCTCCGCCGTCCACAATGAGAACGTCAGCGTTGGAACCCCGGGCATCGGGCTCTGGCCCACGGCCATGGTCTATGACGGGGCCATGTTATATGTGCTCAGCCATTACGCCGGCAGGATAGACGTGATAGACACTGCCTCCAACAGGGTCGTCTCCCATATACCGTTGGGGCTCGTGAAAAAACCGAGGACCGACAACCTCTCTACCATGATAATGGACAGGAAGGGGCAGGTCCTTTACGCCGCGTTCCCCGAGCTCGGAACCCTGGCGATAGTGGACGCGAGGGGCCAGAGGCTGATAAGGACCATACAGATAGAGAACTTCGATATCGAAAGGACCAACGCCGACCCGTCCCCGGGAAAGATAGTCCTCGCGTTCAATGAGAAGTTGGGGAGGCTCTACGTCTACATGCCGGAGCAGCAGACGCTCCTCGCCTACGACGCCGGAAGTTACAGGCTTATGAAGACCGTCTCCGTGAGCGTAACGAAGGCTGAGCATATAATGACGCCAAACCCGGAGAAGGGCGTTCTGTACATCGGGAACAGGGTCCTTGACGCCGAGACCCTTGAACAGAGGGCGACATTCCCCTACGGCGACAGGGTCGTCGCCTTCGACAATTCCAAAAACAGGGTATACCTCTCCGGCGCCGTGAGGTTGAGGCCCGCCATGATGAACGAATATGTATACGAATATGAGGATATGGTCCTGAAGAGGCAATGGCCGTTGTCTCCGGTGATATCCATCCAGTCGTCTTTCTCATTCGACTTCAGGAACAGGAGGTTCTATGCGGCTTATTTCGAGGCCGCCGTGGTGGAGGTCTTTGACCTGAACGCAGGGGAGGCGCCTTCAAACCTGCCGGACAGCCATGAAGGCCGTGGAATGAAGGGGAGCGGAAGCGGAGCGGACAGGCCGACGGGAGGGAACAGTCCTATGGGCGGGCAGAGGGGCAGGTGCGGCGACGGGATATGCCAGCCCATAGAACAGCAGAGGGGCGTATGCCCGGAGGATTGCAATAAATAGCAGGGCGCTGAAAAACACCATGCTGATGCAATCCATCTTCGTCGGCGATAAACATATCACCTTGAGCGTTGTGCCATGAGCGTAATAAAAAACTCGATATTCATACTGATGGCAAGGGGGATTCAGATCGCCGCGTCCTTCTTCGTCATCATCGCGGTGGCGAGGTATCTCTCCGTTGAACTGTACGGGGACTACGCTTACATCATAGCGCTGGTATCATCCGTGATGGCCTTGACGTACTTTGGCATTCAGCAGGTCACTATCCGCGAGATAGCCATGGACAGGGCCAATGCGCACATCCATCTCGGGTCCGCCCTTCGGCATGCTCTTCAGGAGCGTCTTCCAGGCGTTCGAAAAGATGCTCTACGAGCCTTTGATAGCTATCGTATCCAGCGTCGTCATGTCCGCGGGCATAGCCGCGGTCATATACCTTGACATGGGCCTTTTATGGCTCCTGATAGCGGCGGCTGTTGCGAACGCCGTCCAGTTGTCCGTGGCGGCCGGCATCGTGTCATACAGGTTCGTGCGCCCGTCCTTCAAGATCGACGGAAAGGTGTTCAGGGCCCTGCTCAAGCACTCCTCCATCATCGGGCTCGGCATATTTTTCTATCAAAATCTTTTCAGGATCGACGTATTGATGTTAAAATGGCTGGGGAGCGCGAAGGAAGTGGCGTTGTTCCAGATACCGCACAACATGGTGATGCAGATACAGATATTGCCGTTCGCACTGGTGGCGGCCCTCCTGCCAGTGCTCTCAAGGCTCATGAAAAGCGACCCCGGCAGGGTGGCGGCGGTCTATGAAAAAACCTTCAGGTACATATTCATACTGAGCGTCTTCCTTTCGATATTCCTCTGCCTGTTCGCGGGGGAGGTCATAGAAATCGTGTTCGGCAGCAAATATTTGGAATCAGCCGCCACGTTCATGGTGGTTTCGTGGGCCGTGGTGCCGCTTTCCATGGACATACTCCTCAACACCATGCTGATAGTGATGAACAAGCAGAAGTACAGCGTCTATTACGGGGGGACGGCTCTGGCAATGAACTTCCTGGCCGCCCTCGTCCTGATACCGGCTTACGGGTACATGGCGGCCGCGTACATCGCGCTTTTTTCGTATTGCCTCCTGTTCATTTTTTCCCTCTATTTCGTCGTCGGGAACGGGCTTCCGCTCGTGCTCGACAGGATTTTGTCAAAGACGCTGTTAGCCGGCGCCACAGGGGCCGCCGGCATGATCTGGCTCAAGCATTACTCCATCCCGGCCGCGGTGGGCTTCGGGTCCATAGCGTACTTCGGCGTGCTGTCGATGTCCGACGCGCTGCCGCCGGACGCCTTTTTGTTGTTTAAAGGCGCAATAAAGGGTCTTTACAGGAATAAAGCATGACGGACAGTAAAAGGACAATAGTGGTGGGCTGGGACGGGGCCACCTTCGACATCATCAAGCCCCTTGTGGACAAGGGGTTGATGCCCAACGTGGCGCGGCTGATGCGGGATGGCGCCTGGGGAAGGCTTGAATCCACGATACCCCCGCTGACGCCGGTCGCCTGGACTTCCATATTCACCGGGGTCAACCCCGGCAAGCACGGCATCTACGACGCCATGGTCTACAGGCCGGACCAGAAGAGGATAGTCTTCGCCAACGCGACCATGCGCGCGGTAAAGTCCGTGTGGTCCATGTTAAGCGCTAAGGGCAGAAAAACCGGCGTGATGAACGTGCCGATGACCTATCCGCCGGATGAGTTCGACGGGTTTTCCATATCCGGGATGTTCACGCCTGACGGCGCGGACGACTTCATCACCCCGCCGGGGCTCAAGGCCGAGATAGAGGGGCTCTTCGGCAAGTACATGATCGAATGCAGGCAGGAGAGCGACCCCGACGCCTACCTCAAGCTTATATTCGACATGGTGGATTACAGGGAAAAGGTCTGCCTGTATCTGATTGAGCGGCAGGCGTGGGACTTCTTTTTCGTTGTTTTTGTGGCTACGGACCGCGTCCAGCACTTCTTCTGGAAGTACCTCGACCCCGGTCACCCTGAGCACTCCAAATACGGCGGCGCCATCGCGCAGGTGTATGAAAGGCTGGATGCCGCGCTCGGCAGGATTATGGAAAAGGCCGGTCCTCACACGAACGTGATGATGATATCGGACCACGGCTCCGGCCCGCTGAATGCGGCTTTCTTTCTCAACAACTGGCTCCTTAAAAAAGGCTATCTCGCGTTGAAGCAGGATATGGCCTCGGCGTTGAGGACGAAAAAGGGTTCCAGGATAATGCGCGGCCTGGCCAGGTCCGTCAAGAAGGTCTTACCCTCCGCCAAATGGAGCAGGATAAGACCTGGCGCGGATGCCTCCATCAACGCCTTTTACTCGCTTATCGATTTTGAAAGGACGACCGCGTTCTCTGAAGGCGTAACAGGGGCGATCTATATAACCCCTGGCCTGTCTTTAGCGCAATACCGGGACGTCACGGGCAGGCTCATCGCGGAGTTGCGCGAGATAAGGGATGGGGCTGGGAAAAGGGTCATTGAAGAGATCTACAGGAGGGAAGAGATATACTCCGGGGAGCACGCCATGGAGGCGCCGGACCTGACTCTCATATGCAACCCCGGGTACCAGGTAATCGCCCCGAACGAGTTCCTCTTCTTCAAGAAGGACTTCGAGGATGCCCTCTTCCTTTCGCACAGATGGTCCGGCAGGCATGAGAGGTACGGCATCTTCCTGCTCAAAGGCCCCGCGGTAAGAAAGGGCGTGGTCCTGGACAACCCGAGGATAATTGACGTTACGCCCACCATACTCCATCTCATGGGCGCGTCAGTGCCGGAGTACATGGACGGGGTAGTGCTTGAAGACGCCCTGGAGCCTGGATACCTTGCCAGTGAGCCGGTGCGCTACAACCACGACGCGGCGACGGATCAGACCGGGGCTAAAAAACTATCTGAGGAGCAGGAAAGAGAGATAGCGGAGAAGCTCAAGAACCTCGGTTACATGGAGTAGCGGGGTCCGCTATGGGATTGATAGGCAGTGCCGTGAAAAACGCGCTCCTCTGGGTCTACTGGTATCCGTTCAGATTTTTTGTCCGGAAGATGGACGCGCGGCACGTGTATTTCCTGGCGGGCCTCCTGGGCTCGGCCCTCTGCCTCATGTCGCGCAACAGGAGGCGCGCGCTGGAAGAGGAGTACTCAAGGTTGAAGCTCCCCGCGGCAAGCCGCGGGGTATCTTCGACATGTAAGGAAGTATCTATATCCGATTCGCTCGCTCGACCCCGCAGCAAGCTGCGGGGAATGCGCTCGCTATGCATGTTCATGGGCCGTGACGGGGAAAAGATGCGGAATGCCGTGCGCGACGCCTTTGTAGTCAACGCGGTTAAGGACATCGAGGTCCTGGTTTATCCGGCGCTCGACAAGGGGAATATCGCCGATTTCGTCGAGTGCGAAGGGCTTGAGAACCTCGACGAGGCCCTCTGGCGCGGCAAGGGGGCCATGCTCGTCTTCGCCCACTTCGGCTCGAACCAGATGATCATGCCGGCCATAGGCTACAGGGGGTACAGGATGAGCCAGGTAAGCGCGCCCCCCACGGTGTGGGAGGAGAAACTCCCCGGGAAAAAAGGCGCCATGTGGAAGCGCGGGCTTGAGATAAGGTGGAGGCACGAGCAGTCGCTGCCGGTTACGCACATAAACGTATTCGGCACTATGAAAGAGGTCTTCCTGTGCCTTAGAAGGAACGAGGTCCTCGGCATCGCAATGGACGGAGGGGGAGGCAGAAAAAGGGTTGCGGCGGAGTTTTTAGGCGGAAGGGCGTTCTTCTCCACAGGGGCCATGGAGATAGCGGAACGGACGCGCTGCGCGGTTCTGCCCGCCTTCAACGTGAGGGAGGGGGGCGGCAGGCACAGGCTCGTTATAGAGCCGTCGATGGGGGTGGAAACCGGGGAGGGATTCGTTGAGAGGCGGACGGCGGCCTTCGTCAAAAGGCTTGAGGAATACGTCCGCAGGTACCCGGGCCACTACCTCGGCTTCCTCGCCTTCAGGAGGTTCATGGAAGAACACGGGGACGCGCCTTTTTTTAAGTCTTGGCATCGCAACGCGGGGGACAACAAAATAGATGAAGACTAAAATAACCATAATAACGCCGACGCCGCCGGATATAAGCGCCTTCGGCGTAAGAAGCCTCTCCTCGTATCTGAGGAGCATGGGCTTCGATACCCGTCTGATATTCCTTCCGGGCAGCATCGGCAAACTTAAAAAGGGTGAGGACTTCGTCTACGCCTATGACGCCGGCGTCCTTGAGCGGATAGTAGAGCTATGCAAGGGCTCCGACATAGTCGGCGTTTCGTTCATGTCCAATTATTTCGACAGGGCCATCCAGGTCACGCAGGCCCTGAAGAAGAACCTCGGCTCCATCATCGTCTGGGGCGGGATACATCCGACCACGAGCCCTGAGCAGGCCCTCGTTTACGCAGACGCCGTCTGCATAGGCGAGGGCGAAGAGACGCTCCTGGAGCTTGCGCAACGGAAGGAGAGGAACGAGGATTTTTCAGACGTCAAGGGGATGTGGTTCAAGAAGGACGGGGCTGTCATAAGGAACAGGCTTAGGGATTCGTTCATCGATCTCGACAAGCTGCCGTTCTTCGACTTCAGCCTCAAGGACCATTACCTGCTCGACATGAGGACCAACAGGATTATACCGCTCGATATGGCGGCCTTCAGGGACGTGCTCCCGAGGCTGCCCCACCCGGACGGCAAGCTGAGGATAGCGTACAGGACCATGACGGACCGCGGATGCCCGCACAAATGCTCCTATTGCAATATAAGCAATCAGAAGGAGATGTACGAGAAGGTCGGGTTGAAGTACTTCCGCGCCAGGAGCGTGGAGAACTTCATAACCGAGATCGAGGATATCAAGAGGAGGTTCCCGTTCATCGGGGCCGTTCAATTCTTCGACGATACGTTTTTCGCAAGGCCCGTCCATGAGATAGAAGAGTTCGCCAGACTCTATAAGGAGCGGATAGGGCTGCCCTTTTATACCCAGGCGAGCCCGACCACCATATCCGAGAGGAAGATGGAACACCTCGTGAACGCCGGCATGGTCTATGTGGAGATGGGCGTGCAGACCGGGAGCGCGCGCATCAAGCAGCTCTACAACAGGACCGAGTCGAACGAGAAGATAGTGGAGGCCGCAAGGACCATCTCCAGGTACGTGCCGAGGATATTCCCGCCGGACTACCACATCATCCTCGATAACCCCTGGGAGACGGATGAGGATACGATGGACACGGTGAGGCTTTTGATGCAACTGCCCAAGCCCTACGGGCTTTGCATCTCGAGCCTGGTATTTTTCCCGCAGACGTTTCTTTACCACAAGGCCAAGAAAGAGGGGCTTATCAAGGACGACGCCTCTGACATATACAGGAGGCCGTTTTTCGTATCGCCCAATCGCTCATATCCTAATTTTCTCATATATCTTCTAACGTTCCAGCATTTTCCGAGAACAATCCTTAATGTTCTCGGAAGGCAGCCGGTGGTGAATTTCCTTTCAAGGACGGACCTCTCGTTCCTCTACAATATCGGCTGCAGGATCGGCGAATTCATCCGATTCATATTCAAGGGCATAAAGGTCATATGGAGCCATGACTGGGAGAGGATAAGGCTGTTCCTGAACAAGATGAGGATGAACGACCCGATAGTGGATGGCAGGAAGAGATGAAGATAACGCTGATATCCCCATACCCGGACGTGACCGCGTTCGGGATACGCACTATCTCCGCCTATCTCAAGGCCAACGGGCACACGACCCAGCTCATATTCATACCCGACCCTTACGGGGACAACCTCGTCTACGGGGTCAAGAGGTATGAGGACGCGGCGCTCGATTCACTAATTTCCCTGTGCCGGGCCTCCGACATCATCGGCATAACCCTCATGACCAATTTTTACGAGGGCGCGGTGCAGATTACGGAGAAGCTCAAATCGGGGGGGATAAAGGCGCCTATCGTCTGGGGCGGCGTCCACCCGACCATCAGGCCCGAGGAGTCCCTCGACCATGCCGACATAGTATGCGTGGGGGACGGCGAGGAGGCCATGCTGGAGCTCGCGCAAAGGATGGAGGAGAAAAGGCCCTACAATGACGTGAAGAACCTCTGGATGAAGTCGGGCTCAAGGGTGGTAAGGAACCCTACGCGAAGCCTTCCACACGACCTCGACATATACCCGAGGCCGGACTACAGTTGCGAGGACCACCACATAATGCATGAGGGGAGGCTTGAGCCCCTGACCTTCGCGCTCCTGAAGAGCCGCATGGAGGCCGGCACGGTCTCCGGCTACCTGAACAAGACCGGGTACCAGACCATGACGGGCCGCGGGTGTCCGCACAAGTGCACGTACTGCATAAACGACACCCTAAAGGGCCTCTACAACAACGAGAACTACCTGCGCTGGAGGTCCACGGCCCATGTGATGGACGAGCTCCTCTGGGTCAGGAAGAACCTGCCGTACGTGGGCTTCATATGGATCTCCGACGACGCTTTTTTCGCCCGCAACAGGAAGAGCCTGGAGGAGTTCTGCGCCGCCTACAAGAAGAAGATCGGGCTTCCGTTCAGCTGTCTGGCGTCCCCGATGACCGTCACCGAAGAGAAGATGGATATGCTCGTGGACGCCGGGCTCATATACCTGCAGATGGGGGTGGAGAGCGGGAGCAGGAGGATACAGGAGCTCTTCAACCGCAGGCAGATGGACAACGAGAGGCTCATGAAGGCCTTCCGCATCATAAACCGGTACAAGGACAGGATGGTCCCACCGAGCTACGACTTCATCCTCGACGTGCCTTACGAGACCGACGAGGACAGGATAGAGAGCTTGAAGCTCATCGCCGAGATACCGAAGCCCTTCCACCTCCAGCCCTTCTCCCTCGTCCTTTACCCGGGCACCAAGCTCTACGAGCAGGCGAAGAGGGACGGATTGGTAAGGGATGAGAAGAAGGAGATATACGAGAAGAGCTATACGATGCGGAGCCAGAACTACCTCAATCTCCTCATAACGCTCTCCAGGAACGGCAGGTTCCCGAGCCCGCTCCTGAAGCTCCTTGTGTCGTCCCCTGTCGTAGACGTCCTCAACAGCAGGCCGCTCAGGCCGTTTTTCAAATCCCTTTACGTCGGCATGAAGACCTCGTTCAGGCTCGCGAAAAGGCTCTCCGGCAGATCTCCCGCATGAAGATACTCATGGTCCAGTCCTATCTGGGCGGGGACGAGCCGCCGGTATTTCCCCTCGGGCTCGCGTGCGTCAGCCCCGGCCTCGGCAGGCACGCGGCGCGCGGCTTCGACGCTAACGTCCATGAAAACCCGTTCGAGGAGCTAAAGCGCGTCATAAGGGATTTTAGCCCCGACGCGGTGGGTGTGTCGCTCAGGAACATCGACTCCACGAACAAGAGGCGGGTGGTATTCTACTACGAGTTCTTCAAGAAGATGCTGGGCGAGATACGGAGCGTCACGGACGCGAAGATCATAGCCGGCGGCTCAGGGTTCTCCATGTTCGCAGGCGTGATAATGGAGGATGAGCCGAGGATAGACTACGGGGTATATCTCGAAGGCGAATTTATAATAGCGAACCTGCTCGACAACCTCGGCGCGCCTGAGAGGGTGAAAGGGGTCTACTACAGGAAGGACGGCAAGGTCAGGTTCACCGGGCCTTCGGAGCCTGCTGACCTGAACAGGCTGCCGCCGCCCGACAGGGACTTGAACCCCGTAGCCGCCTATAAGGACGTCCCTGAGGCCGTGGGCATCGAGACAAAGCGCGGGTGCGCGCTCAAGTGCGTATACTGCATATACGGGTTCTTGAACGGCAGAAGGTACAGGTTCCGGACTCCGGAGAAGATAGTGGACGAGATAGAGACGCTCGGCGCGAAGTACGGCATCGACAGCTTTACGTTCGTCGATTCCGTCTTCAATATACCCTTGAAGCACGCCGAGGCGATCTGCCGCGAGATTCTCAGGCGCGGCATAAAGGCGCGGTGGTCCGCATGGTTCAGCGAAAGCGGGCTTACAAGGGAGTTCGTCGAGTTGTGCAGGGAGGCGGGCTGCCGTAAGGTGATACTCTCGCCTGACGGCTTTTCCGACCCGGTATTGAAGGCCCTTGGGAAAAACATCACCAGGGACGACATACTGAAGGCCTACGCCGTATTGAAAGAGACCGGAGGGTTCGAGGTCTGCTATAACTTCTTCAAGAACCCTCCGGGCCAGACGCTCTCGTCCTTCCTCTCCATGGCCGGGTTCTGCCTCAAGGCGCGGGCCGGGATGGGAAGGCGCGTCCACTTCGAGTTCAACTCGATGAGGATAGAGCCGCACACGAAGCTCTACGAGATAGCGTTGAAGGAAGGGATGGTGAAAAAGGGCGACGACCTCCTCTACCCGAGGTATTACACTAACCCTGGAACCGCCTATATCGAGAAGTTCATGAACTTAGCGTTGAGGCTCAAAGGCAAGTAGGTTTTTTTGGCGTGCTGAAACCCCTGGGGTACAGACACTATAGAGGCGCCCCTAACAGGATGCGGAAAAACTCAAAATAGAACAGGTTGCTCAAAAAGTTACAGATGCAAGGAGTCGAGGAAGTGAGGCAGGGCTCCCATTGCGTCTTTACAATTGCAATGGGAAGTCGTACTTTGTCCGTACGCCGCAGTGACGAACATGCATAGCGAGCGCGAGGCCCGCTCAGGGGTCAAGCGAGCGAATCGGATATTATATCCGCATCCAGACAGGGCAAGGCAACTCATGGTATCCACTTTTAAGCGTTCTCCTATAAGGCTCCTCATGGCGCTCCTGGCATTGGCGACGGCTCTCGCCGCCAAGGGCTGCGGTGGAGCGTCCGTGGACTTCGAGCCCCCTCAAAACGTGTCGTTGTCCGTAAATGGCGGCAAGGCATATACTACTTCAAAGACCGTCTCCCTGGACATAAGCGCCACGGACAACGCGGGGGTCAACGCCTATTATATATCCGAATCCCCGGACGCCCCGGCCCCTGACTCTGCCGGGTGGGTGAGTGTCACGCCGTCGCAGGGCTACAACGGGACGGTCTCCCATGAGTTGAGCGGAGATTACGGGGACAGGAAGTTATACGTATGGTTCAGGGATACGTCCTCAAACGTCTCCGAGACCGCGAGCGCCGTGATAAACCTCGCGTTCGTAGCGCCCGACGTGGCCAGCCCGAATATTATCATGGTGGTCGTGGATACGCTCAGGGCCGACCATCTCCCTCTCTACGGATACTCAAGGGACACCGCCCCCAACATAAGCGCCCTTGCGGGCTCTTCCGTGGTATTCGAGAACGCCTACAGCGCCGCCCCATGGACCCTGCCGTCATTCGCATCCATGCTGCTCGGCAAGCAGGCGTACAACCATGATTACAACGTCGCGGCAGGTATAGCACCGGCGAGCGAGAAGATGCTGCCGGGGCTGCTGCAGGACAACGGCTACCATACCGTGTCGGTTCAGACCAATGCCTTTGTGCTCAATCTTCATAACGGGTTTGACGAAAAAGCCGATTTTACCGACGACAACATAGGATACAATGACGGCGCCGCCGTCAATCATGCCATGGATTGGCTGAATAACCTCTCCATTGCGAGAAAGAAATTCTTCCTTTTTATCGGCCTTATAAGCCCACACTGGCCCTACAAGACCAATAACGGCTTCCTCTCCAACTTTGTCATGGACCCCTTGTACGTATCTTCAAGCCAGTTCCTTGTCACATTGGGCACTGACGGCGCCATAACCTATGACGCGCTGCCGGGCGACGTCCAGTCCCTGTTAGGACAGCCGAGCAACGGCCGGTACTACATGGACTCCAGACTCTACGTGGCCGCCTATGACTCGGAGATACGTTACGCCGACGAGCAGATAGGCAGGCTCATCGCCACCCTCAAGAACAGGAACATGTACGAAGATTCCATCATCATAGTCACGTCCGACCACGGGGAGAACATGGTCGAGCACAACACCTATTTCACGCACGGCAACAACCTCTACAATTCACTGCTGCGTGTGCCTCTGTTGATAAAATTCCCGGGCCAGACCTCGGCAAAGCATATTACCGCGGACGTGAGGACTATCGACATCCTCCCTACCGTACTCGACTATGCCGGCATAGACGCCCCGGATATCGACGGCAAGAGCCTCCTGCCCGTCATTAACGACGTGAACGTGAATTTTGAAGAAAGGCCTGTCATTGCTTACAGGGTTGACCTCTCCGCGCAGGCCGCCAAGTCGGTATCGGTGGTCAAGGACGGCTACAAGCTCATCAAAAATCCCGTCGGCCCTGAATTATACGATCTGACGGCGGATAAGGACGAGTTCAGTGACCTTTCCGCTTCCGAAAGCGAGAGGGTCAACGACCTCAATGAGTACCTTTTGCAATTCTATGCGTATTAGCGCCATGCGGGAAAAGGGCCCGGCCGGGACCGGACACAGGGTAGATAGAACATGGAGGTGAGGGAGTCCATACCGCGTGACATACTGAGGCTCATCGTATGGTTCCCGCTCCGGTGGATAATATTAGCGTCGCCCGTCTCCGTGGGGATCGCCATAATGAGGCTCTTAGGCGACCTCCACTACGCGCTTTCCGGCGGCGGGAAGGAACTCCTCGGCAAGAACCTCGCGCGCATGCGCGGTGTCTCCATCGACCGGGGCAAAGCCGTGAGGGAGTACTTCAGGAACCACTACATCGACCGCCTCCTCATATTCGTCTTCCCCAGGCTCGACGCAGGGCGCGTCAAGAGGCTCGTGGACATAGAGGGGATCGAAAACCTCGACAACGCGCTCAAGGGGGGCAGGGGGGTCGTCCTTGTCCACGGCCACTTCGGCCCGGTCCACCTGCCGCTTGTAGCGCTTGCGCGTCTGGGCTACAGGATGAAGCAGATAGGGCTCCCATCGGACTCGGGGTTGAGCTGGATAGGCAGGAACGTAGCCTTCAGGCTTAGGCTCAGGTACGAGTCCATGATGCCGGCCGAGATAATCATGGCGGATTCGTTTTTGAGGAAGGCCTTCAAATGGCTCAACGGCAACGGCGTCATAATGATAACCGGCGACGGCAGCGGCACTGAGACGCGCGTGGGCAGGCACAAGGCCTTTGAGTTCCTCGGCCACAGGGTCATGTTCCCCGTCGGGCCTTCCCTGCTTGCGGAAAAGAACGGCTCGGCCCTCATCCCTGTTTTTATCGTGCCGGGCGAGAAAAAACCGTATAAAATAATAATAGAGCGGCCTATAACATCGAAGCTTGAGGGAGAGGAAAGGGCCGAAGACGCGACGCGCCGGTTCGTCGCAAGGCTGGAGCGCTACGTATCCATGCACCCGGGGTACATGCATTTTCTCGACAGGTACACTCCAGGCATGCTTATATTGGATAAATAGGATATGTCCATATTTTCAAGGTTCTTCGGGCGCCGCAGCGCCCCTGACCTCTCCGTCTTCCTTGGTAGAAGCCTGTTAGACACATCATACAGAGAGGCGTGGATAGACTCGCCCGGCGGGTACAGGCTCTACGCCCACGTCCATGCTCCTGTGGTTAAGGGCAGATATCCGGGCATCGTCTTCGTCCCCGGCGCCAACAGCCCCGGGACGGACTACGATAAAAGCGGGGCCAAGGGCGGGGCCCTGAGGGCCGCGGACCTCGCATCGTGCGGGTTTATTGTCCTCCATTACGACCCATCGGGCAGGGGCAGGTCAGGCGGGAAGGAGGACTACTGGGGCCCGGTCCATCAGAAGGAGCTCGCGACCGTAGTAGATTACCTCTCAGGGCTGCCGGAGGCGGACTCCGGGTGCTTAGGCATACTGTCTTTTTCCATAGGCATTATCATCACTGCCGGGGCGCTCTCCCGCTATCCAATGAAGCAGGTCAAGTACGTCTTTGACTGGGAGGGGCCCTCGAACAGGTTCAACACCACGAAGAACGACACGCACAGGCCGTTAAAGGAGTTCCCGTCTTCAAGGAATGACTTCTGGGACGAAAGAGAGGCCGCCGCCTTCATAAAGGACCTGCCGTGCCATTACTTCAGGTACCAGGCGGCCGCAGACCATGTCCAGGGCGGCTACAAGGGCCACGCTATCGAGCTTGTAAATAACGCCGCCGCTGGCAAGTCCCCGTGGACGCGGTGCAACGATAACCCTGAAAATACCGTGATGGACCCCTCCACGCCTGATAGATACCTCTGGGTCCCGGAGAGGCTCAACCACAAGGGGCAGATAATAAAGTACTTTATAGATGTGGCGAAAAAGGCCTGTAAATATAATGAAAACCTCTAAAAATATGGCAAAACCGCACCGGATGTCATATTATATAATTAGCAGGTTGTTGAAAAACCCTCGCGTCCGTTCAGGCTGTTCAAAAAGCTCCAGATACAAGGCGTCGAGAAGCGAGGAATGAGGCGTATTTTGTCCATACGCCGCAGTGACGAGCGACGATGACAACGCAGTAGATGGACTTTTGAGGAATGAGGCGTATTTTGTCCATACGCCGCAGTGACGAGCGACGATGACAACGCAGTAGATGGACTTTTTCAACAGCCTGTTAGTACTTATCCGGTCCCCGGCGAGGAGGACATTCTTAAGAAGCCGTGTTCTATAAGATAATCAACAGGAAGAAGAGGATCGCCACAAGGGTCGCGGACGTCATAGGCTACGCCCTCTGGTTCCCGCTGAATATCCTTAAAGGCAACGGAAAGATAGAAGCAAAGGGCGTACGCGAGATACTCGTCGTGCGCACCGCCTATATCGGCGACGTCGTCATGACGATGCCGGTATTGAGGCCCCTACGGGATCTCTTCCCCAAAGCTAAGATAACTTTTCTGACGTCAGTCGGCGCTAATGACCTCTTTAAGGACAACCCCTGCGTCGACTCGGTGATCGCGTACGACGCCTTCTGGTTCTATCCGGGCAACGGATTGAGAGGATATCTCGGCTTCCTCAAGGCGCTCAGAAAAAAGAGATACGACCTCGTCATAGAGGCCAGAGGGGATATAAGGGATATCCTTTTCATCGCCTATCCGAGCAGGTCAAGGTACAGGGTCGGCTACAACGTGGGCGGCGGCGGGTTTCTCCTTACCCATGTGGTGCCGTTCAAAGAGGTCAAGCATAAGGTGGAATACCACCTGGACATAGTAAGGTTTTTAGGCGCTTTTGTCGATAAGCTGGACTGGGGGCTGTCCGCCTCCGGCAATGAAGATAAAAAGGCGATTGAGGCGCTCGGCGCCGACGGCGGAAGGAGCCACGTCATCGCCGGCATACACCCGGGCGGGAGGAAGGGGCTCAAGTGCTGGGGCGCGGAAAAGTTCGCGCTCCTCGCCGACCGTCTTGTGAGGGAATTAGGGGCCAGGGTCTATTTCACCGGTTCCGCGCAGGAGGCCTCTCTGGTAGAGGAGATATTGGGCAGGATGTCCTGCAAGGGGGTCAGCCTCGCCGGGAAGACCAGCCTCAGGACGAGCGCCGCCGTAATCGGCAGGTTTGACGTATTCGTAACGAACGACAGCGCGCCGCTCCATCTGGCCTCGGCTCAAAAGACCCCGACTGTAGCCATATTCGGCCCGTCCAAGAGCAACGAGACCGGGCCCTACGGCAACGCGCACAGGGTCGTTGAAAAGGACTTCCCGTGCAGATTCTCCTGCGATGAGGACGTCTGCGGCCACACCCCTTACAATGAGTGCATGGAGAGCATAGGCGTTGACGACGTCTTTGACGCGGCAGTAGACCTGCTTGAGGCAACCGGGAGAAGGATCAATGGGTCCAAGGCTTGACATAGTAAAGGCTTATTCAATCAAGGACATAGTGAAGGGCGTGGGCGACGCGTTCGGCGGATACCGCGACCTCCTGCCTTCGTCAAGGTCGGCGCGGATACTCATTAAGCCGAACATGAACAGCAACATGAACGCGCTCACCGGCAACACCACGGACTTGAGGCTCGTGGCCGCGGTCATAAAGGCGCTGAAGGGCTACGGCTATTCGAATATCACGGTGGCCGAGGGCACCAACAGCGGCTTTTACAGGAACGGCATAAGCGTCATCTCAAGGCTCTCCTACGACAGGCTCGCCAGGCATTACGGAGTAAAGATAGCGGACCTCAACTACTCCGAGACCGTAAGCGTTGATTAAACATGCCGAAGCTCAAGACCCACTTCGAGGCCGGCATGACGGTCTGCCTCAAGAACATGATGGGGTGCCTTGTGGGGCAGGAGAACAAGAAAAAGACACACAGGAGCCTCGCCAAAAACATACTGAACATAAATAAGAAGATAAAGCCGCACCTCCACATCGTAGACGGCCTTATAGCTATGGAGGGGCTCGGGCCTACGAGGGGGACGCCGCTTCGCACCGGGGTCGTCATATTCGGCGTAGACCCCTACCTCATAGATCTCGTCTGCGCGAGGATCGCGGAGTTCGATTATAAGAAGGTAAGGACGCTCAAGGCCGCGGAGGACCAGGGCCTCCTGACCGCGCGCCACCGCGAATTCGCCGATTCGCTCGACCTATCCGGCGTCAAGAGGAGGTTCAAGGAGCCGATAGCCAACGCCTTCGCCTCCTTCATCCACAGCCCCAGGCGTCAGAAGTACTGCCTCGCCGTGCGGAACACGGCGGCCTTCAACTACCTCTGCTCCACGGAGGCGTTCGGGAAGATGCTCTTTTTAACGGGGCTGCGGCAGGACAACTTCATAAAGGACGAAATGAGGTTCGAGGGGTTCAAGTTAAAGAGGGAGCTCTGCCGAAAGGGGTGCACAAAGTGCGCGGACTACTGCCCTGTGGAGCTCAAGCTCCCGCAGACCATCGAGGACAGGAACAACGGCTGCATAGGATGCCAGTACTGCTTCCTCGCGTGCCCGACGAAGGCCATAGAGTTCAAGGGAGAGCTCGGCTTCATGGCGGAGCAGATCAGGCAGTACGATAAAATAACGAGGGAAGTGGTCTGATGAAAATACTGTTTTTGAACCCGCCGTTCCTGAAGAAGTTCTCCCGTCCGCAGAGGAGCCCGGCTGTCACCAAGAGCGGGACTCTATATTTCCCCATGTGGCTCGCCTACGCCGCGGGCGCGGCCATGGACAAGGGCTTCGAGGTCGACTTCATCGACGCCCCGGCCGACGGATTGACAGTGGAGGACGTAGTGCAGAGGGCTCGGGCCTTCAACCCCGGCCTCATAGTGATGGACACCTCCACGCCGTCGATCAATAACGACGTCTCGGTTGGAGGCCGCCTCAAGGACGAGTGCCCCGCGGCGTTCGTCCTTCTTGTGGGCACCCACGTCTCCGCGCTCCCGGCCGAGACCTTGAAGCTTGACCAAAGGATCGACGCCGTTGCGCGCTACGAGTACGAGCAGACCGTGGTGGAGGTCGCAGGAGCGCTTGAGAAAAAAGGGGACTTTAGAATCGTGCCCGGCATAAGCTACCTCAAGGACGGCGCTCTCGTCAACACCCCCAAAAGGCCGTTCCTCGACGACCTCGACGCACTGCCGTTCGTAAGCAAGGTCTACAGGAAGTTCCTGCGGATAGAGAACTACTTCAACCCGAACGCGCTATTCCCGATGGTGACGATAACCACGAGCAGGGGGTGCCCGTTCCCGTGCACCTTCTGCGTCTATCCTCAGACGCTCATGGGCAGGGGCTACAGGCTGAGGTCCGTCGAGAACGTGGTAGAGGAGATGGAATATATCGTCAAGAACTTCCCCCAGGCAAAGGCGGTCTTTTTCGAGGACGACACCCTTACGGTTGACAAGAAGAGGTGCAGGGCTCTGTCCGAGCTCATAATCAAGAGGGGGGTAAAGATATCCTGGACGGCGAATTCGAGGATAGGGATAGATTACGACACCATGCGCCTGATGAGGGAGGCCGGGTGCCGCTCCCTTTGCGTCGGCTTTGAGAGCGGGAGCCAGATGATCCTCGATAACATGAAGAAGAAGACGAAGGTCGCGGAGATGAAGGAGTTCATGGACAACGCCAGGAGGGCCGGGATGCTCATACACGGGTGCTTCATGGCCGGGCTCCCCGGCGAGACAAGGCAGACGCTCAAGCAGACCTTGGAGCTCGCTAAGAGCCTCAACCCCGATACCGTCCAGTTCTACCCGGTGATGGTCTACCCCGGCACCGAGGCGTACGACTGGTACAGGCAGAGGGGCCTTATAAGGAGCTCGGACTTCTCCGAATGGATAACCCCGGAGGGGCTCCACAATACGGTCATAAGGACCGAGGACCTGAGCGCCGAGGACCTCGTCAGGTTCTGCGACGACGCGAGGAGGGAGTTCTATCTGAGGCCGGGTTATATACTCTACAAATTCTCCCAGATGATAGCGCACCCGAGGGAGATAAGGAGGACGCTTAAGTCCCTGAGGACCTTCGCCAAATACCTGATACGCGGCTCCAGGCTCCAGAGCACGTAAGCGGATGATAGAGTATTCCGTCATAGTGCCGGCGTACAACGCCGCAAGGACGATAGACAGGTGCCTCGGCTCGCTCCGGGACCAGACCGTAGAAAAAGCCCGCTACGAGGTCATCGTGGTGGACGACGGCTCCACGGATTCAACGCCGCAAATTGTCAAGGGCTGTGCCGTCAAGTACATCCGGCAGAGGAACCAGGGCCCGGCCGCCGCGAGGAACGCCGGGGCGAGAGTGGCAAGGGGCGGGATAATCCTCTTTACCGACTCGGACTGCGTCCCGGAGAGGGACTGGATAGAGGAGATGGCAAGGCCTTTTGCCGACCCGTCAATCTCGGCGGTCAAGGGCGCGTACAGGACGCTCCAGCCCGGCATAGTGGCGCGGTTCTCCCAGATCGAGTTCGAGGAGAGGTTCGAGATGCTTAAACGGGCCCCATCCATCGACATGGTTGACACATATTCGGCCGCCTTCAGGAAAGAGGTCTTCTCCAGCGCGGGCGGCTTTGACACGGGTTTTCCGGTGGCCAACAACGAGGACACGGAGCTATCCTACAGGCTCTCGAACTCGGGACACAGGATGGTGTTCAACCCGAAGGCCATCGTCTGCCACCTCAACCACCCGGATTCTATCAGGAGGTACGCGAGGCTCAAGTTCTGGCGGGGGTACTGGAGGATGGTCGTGTACAGGAGGTTCCCGGACAAGATGCTCAAGGACACATACACCCCCCAGACGCTCAAGTTCCAGATACTGGCCGCCCTGATGATAGGTGCGTGCCTGCCGGTGGGCCTGCTCTTCCCCACATACGGCTTGATCCTGTTCGTTTTAGCGGCGGGCTTCTTTCTCGTATTATCAATCCCTTTCCTGATGACGGCCTTGCGCAAGGACCCGGCTGTGGCCGTTGTCTCTCCCGCGCTACTTTTTCTTAGGGCCGTGTCCATCGGGCTCGGGGCGCTCTGGGGTGTGGCGCGCAGAGGGCCGTAAATAAACAGAGAATATGAATAACGACAACGAAAATGTAGTCAGAAGCGTCTGCAGGGTCTGCCACGGCGGGTGCGGCGTATTCGTCCACGTAAAGGACGGGCGCGTCATAAGTGTGAAGGGCGACCCGGACTCCCCCATGAACAGGGGTTGGATGTGCGTCAAGGGGGTAAAATCCCCGGAGATAGCTAACCACCCGGACCGCCTTAAATACCCTCTCAAGAGGAAGAAGGGCAGGGGAGAGGGCCAATGGCAGAGGCTTTCGTGGGACGACGCGCTGAACGAGATAGCGGGCAGGATAGACGCGATAAGAAGGGAATCCGGGCCAGAATCCATCGCCCTCGGGCAAGGCACCGGACGCCACCACTACATGCACGTGGTGAGGTTCGCAAATGCGCTGGGCACCCCTAACTGGTACGAACCGGGCCTGGCGCAGTGCTTTATCCCGAGGATAACCGTCAGCAACTTGACCTACGGCGGCTTCGTGGTCGGCGATTATTACGGCGAGGTGCCTCCTAAGTGCATACTCTTCTGGGGGCACAACCCGTTGGTCTCAGGGCCTGACGGCGAGATAGCGCCTTCGGTAAAGCGCGCGCTCGACACCGGGTGCGCGGCAATCGCCGTGGACCCGAGGAGGAGCGAGACGGCCCGGAGGTGCGCCCAGTGGCTCCCGGTCAGGCCCGGCACGGACGCCGCCCTCGCGCTCGCGATGATAAACGTGATAATCGCGGGGGGCATCCATGACAGGGAGTTCGTCGAGAGGTGGACAGTCGGCTTTGAGGAGCTTAAAAAACACGTCGCGCCCTTCACACCTGAGTGGGCAGAGTGTATCACCACAGTCCCAGCGTCCGCGATAATAACGGCGGCGAGGACTTACGCGCTGAATAAGCCCGCCATACTCGAATGGGGGCTCGGAATAGAGCAGAACCCAAACTCGCTCCAGACCGTGAGGGCGCTCGCCATACTTCGCGCCATAACCGGCAACCTCGATATTCCCGGTGGGGACATCCTCGGGATGAACATCATAAGGAGCTACCCGACCCTCAAGGACAGGTTGCCAGAGGGGGCGCTAAAGAAGCGGCTCGGCGCGGAGGAGTTCAAGCTCCTCGGGGGCTGGAGGGCCTTCATGCCGTCCGCCCACATCCCGGCGCTCTTCAGGGCCATGAGGGAGGGCGACCCCTACCGGGTGAGGGCATTGCTGATATTCGGCAACAACGCGCTCACCTCGGTGGCAAACTCGAAGGAGGTCTACGAGAGCCTCAAGAAGCTCGACCTCCTCGCGGTGATCGACCTTTTCATGACCCCCACGGCCGCGCACGCGGACTACGTCCTGCCGGCGGCCTTCTGGACAGAGGTCGACCAGGCCATCGGGTACCCGCTCGTCGTTGAGAACATGGTGATGGCGCAGCAGAGGATAACCGGGCACCACGAGTCCATGCAGGATGAGTGGATAATGAACGAGCTCTCAAAGAGGCTCGGCCTGCCCGGATGCGATGATACGATAGAGGACGTGATAAACCACCAGCTTGAGCCGCTCGGCGTCAGGTTCGAGGACTTGAAGAAAAAGGCATTCATCTTCCCGCCGCACGAGTACAGGAGGTATGAGAAGCAGGGGTTCAGGACCCCTTCAAGGAAGGTCGAGCTATATTCAAAGACCCTGCAGAGGATGGGCTATGATGCCCTGCCGACGTTCAAGGAGCCCCCGGAGGGCCCGGTCTCAGCGCCGGATATCGCGGAGGAATTCCCGCTCATATTGATAACCGGCAGCCGCAGGCCAGAGTTCTTCCACAGCGAGCACAGGCAGGTGGAGTCCCTGAGGAGGTTAAGGCCAGACCCGCAGGTGGAGCTCCACCCGGACGCGGCAAAGAGGAGCAGGGTATCAAGCGGGGAGTGGGTGAGGGTTTCCACAAAGAGGGGCTCCATCAGGATGAAGGCCCTCGTGACAGAGGACATCCATCCCGGCGTGGTGAGCGTTGAGCACGGCTGGTGGTTCCCGGAGAAGGACGGCCCGCTCTATGGCGCGTTCGAGTCGAACGCGAACGTACTGACGGACAACGGGCCGCCCTATGACCCGGCGTTCGGTTCGTACCAGCTCCGGGGGTTGCTGTGCAGGATAGAAAAGGAAAGGTGAACGGGCAAGCGATGTCATTTCCAGAGGATGAACAAAAGGTATTCGTAATAGGCATAGACGGGGCGCCGTACACCCTCATGAAGGAGTACGCGGAGGCGGGCATACTGCCGAGCATAGGCTCAATACTATCCAGGGGCTTTACGCTCAACCAGATGGACGCGTCGATCCCGGACGTGTCGTCCACGTCATGGACCTCTTTCATGACAGGCGTGAACCCCGGAGAGCACGGAATATACGGCTTCATGGAGCTTAAGGAGGGCGGCTATAAACTGAGCTTCCCGAGCTTCGATAATGTCCTGGCCCCCGCCGTCTGGGAGATACTCGGCAATACGGCCGGCGGAAAGACCTCGACTCTCTTTGAGAGGCGCGGGGGCGCTATCAACAGGGCCGTAAGGTCTATTGTCCTTAACGTCCCGCAGACCTTTCCGGCAAGGCCCATGAACGGGGTGCTTACGGCCGGGTTCGTCTGCCCGGACTTCAAGAAGGGGACATACCCGGAATCCGCCTACGGCTACTTGAGCTCCATCGGGTATATGCCGGACATAGACGCGGCAAAGGCGGCGGATAAGCCGGAGGAGTTCTTCGACGACGCCTTTTTAGCGCTTGAGAAGAGGGTGGAGGCCTTCGAGCATTACCTTGACGGCCCTGAGTGGGGGCTCTTCATAGGCGTCATCACGGAGACCGACAGGATACACCACTTCTTCTTCGACGCCGCGAGAGACCCTTCCCACCGATACCATGAGAGGTTCGTCTCCTTCTACAGGAAGATGGACTCGGCCATAGGGAGGCTCTTTGAGCGCTTCATGTCAAAGACCAACGGCAAGGGGTTTTTCATGACCATGTCGGACCACGGCTTTGTGCCGATAAAAAAAGAGGTCTACGTCAACGCCTGGCTGAGGGAGAACGGACTACTGAGCCTGAACACGCGGAACGACTACTACGAGCAGGTGGAGGGCGGCTCAAGGGCCTTTGCCATGGACCCGGCGCGCATATATATCAACACGGAGAAGAGATACCCTTCCGGGAGCGTCAAGGAGTCGGACAGGGAAAAAATCGCGGCGGAGATAAAGTCAGGGCTCGAGGCTATGACCGATATCGACGGCAGCCCGGTAATAAAAAGGGTCTATGAAAACCGCGAACTCTATAGCGGCCTTGCGGCGCGAAAGGGCCCTGACCTGGTGTGCGTCGCCAATGACGGGTATGACCTGAAGGGGAACCTTAAAAAGAACGAGGTCTTCGGCAGGAGCCGCTTCATGGGCATGCATACAAGGCACGACGCCCACTGCATACTCCCGTCCGGGGCAAATCCTTCCCAGAGGCTTCATATAGAGCGTCTGGCGGATTTAATCCTCGATAATTTCAGCGGTTTATGATAGATTAAGAAATTGTCGCAAATCCTAAAACAAGGGTAGATTCGATGGACCATCTGACCGAACTTGAGAACAGGAGCATATTCATCATACGCGAGGCGTACAGCAGGTTCAGGAATATAGCCATGCTCTGGTCCGTGGGCAAGGACTCAACGACGCTCCTCTGGCTCTGCAGGAAGGCGTTCTTCGGCCGTATACCTTTCCCCGTCATACACATAGGATACGCCGATGTGGAGATAAGGCTTGACAGGCCGGTGGCGGTGGACAGCTTCTCGGATATACCGGAGACGGGCAGGTTCGTACTCGAACACGCCGGGTACCCGGTGGCGGGCGGGATAATCATCTGAAGAGGCCAGGCCCGACAAAGACGCCGGGCAACGCCCGCATCTACCTCAATTTACCCCGCGGTTTGCTTCGGGGCGTGTTATTAAGAGATTGACAGCGGCCGACGTTTTTGATAAATTATTTTTCTCAAAAATTCCACGCCCCCGTAGCTCAGAAGGATAGAGCAACGGATTCCTAATCCGTGTGCCGGACGTTCGAATCGTCTCGGGGGCGCCAGTAAAATCAAGGGCTACGCTAAAGGCGTAGCCCTTTTTTATGGCAAAAAGGCTTCTTTTCCCGCTGGGCATCGATAATCATGAGAAACCCTTGTAAACCTGGGAAAATCTGGTAAGCTAAGTACGTTAATCTATATGAACATGCATAGAGAGCGCATTCCCCTAAGCCCAAGCTGCGGGGTCAAGCGAGCGAATAGAAATGGTTGCCGGGAAAACATCATAATAAATATAAAACTTTAACGGAGGGTTCTATGGCTGTAGAGGCTTATGTATTTATCGAATGTGAGCATGGGAAGTCCAGAGAGGTCATGAGTAAGCTCCTGAAGATAGGCGGGGTCAAGGGCGGGCGCGTGGTCACGGGCCCATACGACATAATAGCCCATGTAGCCGCCTCTAACTTCAAGGTCTTAGGCGACGTGGTCATCAGCAAGATACAGTCCCTGAGCTACGTCAAGAGGACACTGACGAACGTGATAATAGACTGAGGGACACTGGCGTTGCGACACGGTGGTGGTGGCGATGCGGCTACAGACGAATAGGCTTTCATGCTATCTATTAAAAACACTGAGAAACTATTCGGAGTTACAAGGAAATACCCTCAAACAAATCCTCATCAGAGACCTGTTGCAATATATTTGATGTCGCATAATGGATATTATGTCAAGTAATACCTCCCGCTAATATCAATTGAACATGCATAGCGAGCGCATTCTCCGCAGCTTGCTGCGGGGTCAAGCGAGCGAATAGAAATAGATACTTCCTTATATGTCGAAGATTCCCCGCGGCTTGGCCAGCGGGGAGCTTCAAGACCCTGTTCAGACCATGACCAAAACCCTGACAAAACAGCGTGTAGCGCGCCATTGCCACGCACTTGCCCCCCGTGACATCTACCCCCTCGGGTGTCCCTTTCTGTGGAGGGCTTTGAGCCTTTCGTTCGTGACGTGGGTGTATATCTGGGTGGATGTGATGTCGGCGTGTCCGAGCATGGCTTGAACCATCCTGAGGTCAGCCCCCCTCTCAAGCAGGTGCGTGGCAAAGGAGTGGCGCACGATGTGGGGCTTCATCTTCATTCTCTCTATACCTGCAACAAGCGCGGCCTTTTTTATCAGGAGCCAGAAGTTCTGCCTCGTCATCGCTCTCCCGCGCGCGGTTACAAAGGGGTAGTTGCTCGTCCTGCCTTTGAGGAGCGAGGGCCTTGAGCCTTCCATGTAGCGCCCGAGCCAGTACATGGCGGACTCCCCTATCGGGACGAGCCGCTCCTTGGACCCCTTGCCAAAAGCCGTCAGATACCCCCCCTGGAGGTTTAAGTCATTGAGCCTGAGCCGCACTAACTCCGAGACCCGGAGCCCCGTGGCATAGAGCGTCTCAAGCATCGCCTTGTCCCTCAGCCCGAGCGCCGTGTCCCGGCATGGGGCCCCGAGGAGCCGGTCTATCTCGTCAAACGTGAGGAACTCCGGCAGCCTTTTAGTGAACCTCGGTATATCTACGAACGCGCAGGGGGACGCCTTGAGCCTGCCCATTCTCTGCTGGTACCTGTAAAAACCCCTTATCGCTATGAGCGACCTTGTATACGACCGAGCCGACTGGCCGTCCTTCTTTAGCTCCCCTAAAAAATCCGATATGTCATCGGCCCCGGCGTCCATCATGGACGCCCCCCTGCCCCTTATGTAGGCGGCAAACCGCATGAGGTCCCGGCTGTATGAGAGGCGCGTGTTGTCCGAGAGCCCCTTTTCCACCACTATGTAGTCGAGGAACTCGGCAACGAGCCGCTCCCCGGTATCTTCAAGCCCGGCTTCAGCCATTTGCCGCGGGCTCCTTCTCCGTCAGGAGGTTATAGAGCGTATCGACTATCTCTCTGAGCCGCTCCTTATAATATATCTTCTGGCCGAAGATGTCCTTTACGTAGAATATGTCCGCGGCGCTCTCCCCTTTCGTGGATATCTTGGCTATGTAGATGTAGAGCCCGAGCCTTGAAAGGGTGCTCGTAATGTCGTAGAGGAGCCCAATTCTATTCTGGGTATGGATGTCTATAACGGTGTAGGCGTCCGAGACGTCGTTGTCTATCTGAACGGT
>JACRLF010000004.1:0-10544 GCA_016235365.1 Deltaproteobacteria bacterium
CAGATTGCCCTCCGACCTCTTGAGCTTCACAAGGAGTTTATTCGGCTCCGCGAACTGCTGAAGGTTGGCGTCCTTGAACCCCGCATTCTCGAACATCGACCTCACGGCCTCTATGTGGATGGGCTTTTCGAACCTGAACTGTACGGCCACGCCGCCGGCGAAATCGGTGCCGAGGTTCGCCTTGCCCAGGGGTATGGCTATGGCCGCGATAATGCCGATTATGCACAATATCCCGGATATGGCGAACATTATCCACCTTTTTCCGAGGAAATCTATATTTGTCTCGCCCCAGATATCCATCAATCCTCCGTAGAACCGTTGTCCGCGCCGCGCCGTCCGCTGTGCGGACGCTCATACAACATACGTTAAAATTCTCCGCGGCTTGGGCCTATGGGAGCTTCTCAAGCCCTCATATGCTCAATGATTTCGTCCTGAACCTGTCGTGCTGTATGTCAAAGGCCACCTTCGTGCCCACAAGCGACGTAAATAAATTTATTATGATGCCGAGGCTCAGGGAGACCGCGAACCCCTTTATCGGGCCGCTCCCGAACTGGAAGAGGACGGCCGACGTGATGAGCGTCGTCACATGGGAGTCTATTATCGTCCACCACGCCCTGTCATACCCGGCGTTCACCGCGGAGCGCGGGGTCCTGCCGCTCCTCAGCTCCTCTTTTATCCTCTCGAAGATAAGGACGTTGGAGTCAACGCCCATGCCTATGGTCAGGATTATCCCGGCTATGCCCGGCAGCGTAAGCGTCGTGTTGAACCAGGCCATCGCGCCAAGGAGCATTATGATATTAAGGAGCATGGCGAAGTCCGCTATCAGCCCCGAGAGCTTGTAATAGACGCACATGAATATGAGGACCAGCACCCCGCCGATGACGGCGGCCCTTATCCCCGCCTTGATGGAGTCCTGTCCGAGCGTCGGGCCGACCGTGACGTTCTGCACGATGCTTACCGGGGCCGGGAGCGCCCCCGCCCTCAGGACTATGGCCAGGTCCGTGGCCTCCTCGTACTTGAATCCCCCCGTTATCTGCGCCTTGCCCCCGCTTATCGGCTCTCTTATCTGCGGCGCGGAGTGGACCACGCCGTCAAGCACTATGGCGAGCCTTTTCCCCACGTTCTGCGTGGTTATCCTCTCAAAGGCGCGCGCGCCGTTGGCGTCGAACGTGAGAGAGACGTACGGCTCGTTATACTGGCTGTCAAAGGCCACCCGCGCGTCGGAGAGCGAATCGCCGGAGAGAAGGACCTCCTTTTTGACAAGGAACGGCGCCCTTTCAACCGCCCCGGTCTCAAGGCCCCTCTTCTGCTGGTAGAGTATCTCCGAACCAAAGGGGACCCCGGAGCTCAACGCCTTGTACGGGTCCATCGAGTCGTCGAGGAGCCTGAACTCGAGCACGGCGGTCTTGCCTATGAGCTGGATGGCCCTCTCCGGGTCCTTGAGCCCGGGGAGCTGTATGGCGATGTCCTGCTCCCCCTGCCTCTGTATCACCGGCTCGGCGACCCCGAACTTGTCTATCCTGTTCCTTATGGTCTCGATAGCCTGGGAGAGCGCCCAATCCTTGAGCCTCTTAACCTCGCTGTCGGCGAGGTGGAAGGTCGCCTTATTGTCCTGCGCCGACGGGGAGCCGTAGGATGGAAACTCATCGGAGAATAGCTGGCTTATCGGCCCCTTTGACGCCTCATCCGCATATGTCACGGAGATGGCGCTTATGCCTTCCATCTCAACGGAAGTGTACCGGACGTTCTTCTTCCTGAGGGCTTCTTCGACGGCAGGGATCGTCCTTTGCACATGGTTGGCGACGGCCTTGTCCTGATCGACCTGGAGCACAAGGTGCATCCCGCCCTGGAGGTCGAGCCCGAGGATGACCTTGGGGACGTTCTTCGTCCAGAAAGACGGCAGGCTATTGGAAAGCGGGGTCGAGGGCAGGAAGAGCGCCACCGCAAGCACGGTAAAGCCAAAGAGCAGCACCAACCGCCAGAAAATACTCTTCATAGAGAAAGGCTCCGTTATCTTATATCAGCGCAATACGGAAGGACCGGATGAGTCCTGAAGGCGTCAGCCCTGGGGCTTCCTCGACGCCACCGCGTCCTTGACCATCTTTACCCTGACGTTCTCTGCTATCTCCACCGTCACGGAATCCTCGTTGACCGAGGTGATCCTGCCGAATATCCCTGAACTGGAGATTATGTTGTCGCCCTTCTGCAGGTTCGAGATCATCTCCTTTTGCTCCTTGGCCTTTTTCTGCTGGGGGCGTATCAGGAGAAAGTAGAAGACTATGAAGAGCACCGCTATCGGAGCCATGCTGACGAACTGGGACATCCACGGCGTCGTTGAGGCAGTTGCGTCTTCGGCGAAGGCCAATGCTACGGGTAAGAATAACACTTTTAGTTCCTCCTTATTTCTGCCGCTTACGGCGTTTTGTAACTATGCGGGCTGCTCCCGCGCCATGTAAAACCTCTTCTTGAATTCATCAAAACAGCCGTCGGATACCGCCTTTTGCATCTCTTTCATCAAGGACGTGTAGTAAAAGAGATTGTGTATGGTATTGAGCCGGGAGGAGAGCATCTCCCCTGACATGTAAAGATGCCTGAGATACGCCCTTGAGCAGTTCCGGCAGGTATAACAGGGGCAGTCCTCTTCCACGGGCCTTCGGTCCCGTTCGTATTGAGCATTCTTTATAACCAATTTCCCGCGCCTTGTAAAGAGCGTTCCGTTCCTGGCGTTCCTCGTGGGCATAACGCAGTCGAACATGTCGACCCCGGCCTCAACGGCAAAGACGAGGTCCTCAGGCGCGCCCACGCCCATCAGGTACCTCGGCCTCTCTTCCGGCAGGCACGCGACAACGGCCGCCACCATCTCCCGCATCAGCCCCTTATCCTCCCCGACGCTCAAGCCCCCGATGGAGTAGCCGTCAAACCCAATATCCACGAGCGCCCCGGCGCTCTCCCTCCTCAGGTCGGCGTACATGCCGCCCTGGACTATCCCGAAAAGGGCCTGCGCCGCATCTCTCTTCGCCTCCTTGCACCTCTTCGCCCACCTGTGCGTAAGGTTCATGGAATTGATTGTATACTCTCTGTCCGCCGGGTACGGGGTGCACTCGTCGAGCGGCATGATGATGTCCGCCCCCAACGCCTCCTCTATCTCCATGGCGAGCTCCGGGGTGAGCCTGCAGCGCGCGCCGTCTATGTGAGAGTTGAACCAGACGCCCCCCTCGTCTATCTCGCGGAGCTTGCAGAGGCTGAAGACCTGGAACCCCCCGCTGTCCGTAAGTATGGGGCCGCTCCAGTTCATGAACCCGTGGAGCCCGCCCATCTCCCTTATGACCTCATGGCCGGGCCTCAAATAAAGATGGTAGGTGTTGGAGAGTATTATCTCCACCCCGGCTCCCGTCAAGTCCTCGGGCGTAAGCCCCTTTATCGCCGCCTTCGTCCCCACCGGCATGAATACCGGCGTGGAAAAGACGCCGTGAGGGGTCGTAACCCGCCCAAGCCGCGCCCCGGAAATGTCCTTCTTCAATAACTGAAACCCGAACCCCGTCATCCGCGCTCCCTCTGGCCTGCTAAACTATGAACATGGCGTCGCCGTAGCTGAAGAACCTGTAGCGTTGCCTTATCGCCTCTTTATACGCGTCCATGAGCGGCTTATGATTTGCGAACGCGCTTGCGAGCATTATGAGCGTTGAGCCGGGGAGGTGGAAATTGGTGAGGAGCGCGTCCACGGCCTTGAACTTGAACCCCGGGTATATGAATAGGCCGGTATCTCCGCTTAGCGCCGGGATCTCCCCTAAGAACGCCGATTCAAGGGCCCTTGCGGAGGTGGTGCCAACGGCTATGACCCTCCTTTTTTCCGCCTTTGCCCTAATTACGGCGTCGAACGTCTCTTTGCCGATGGTGTAGCGCTCCTTGAGCATCCTGTGGGTGGAGACGTCGTCCACGCGCACGGGCATGAACGTGCCCGGGCCGGTATGGAGGGTTATGCAGCGCACCTCTACGCCCATATTCCGCACTTCGTCGAGAAGTCCCTGAGTGAAGTGGAGCCCTGCCGTGGGCGCGGCAACGGCCCCGCTCTCCCTGGCGAATACGGTCTGGTACCTTGCAACGTCCTCCGGGTCAGCCTCTCTCCTTATATACGGCGGGAGCGGCACCTTGCCGAGCCTATCGATGGAGTTGGAGAGGCCGCCTTTGAACCTGCATACCCAGGGGCCTTCGTCGTCCCGGCCCTGGACCTCGGCCTCGATGGAGCCGTCGAGGCGGATCAAGACCCCCTTTTTAAGCCCCTTTGAGTTCCGTATAAGGCATATCCAGTCCTCGTGGACGCCCTCTGACCGCAACATGCGCACGAGCAGGACCTCGACCCTGCCGCCGGTTGATTTGCGGCCAGAGAGCCTTGCGCGGATCACCTTTGTGTCGTTGAGCACGAGTACGTCGCCGGGCTTAAGGTAGCTCACTATATCCGTGAAGAGCCGATGCTCGACCGCGCCGGTTGAGCGGGAGAGCACCATCAATCTCGACCTGTCGCGCTCCGAGACCGGGCGCTGGGCTATGAGCTCTTCGGGTAGATGGAAGTCGAAGTCTTTTGTACGCATATGAAAAAGTCGCGCGGGGCCGACGCCAATACTCAATAGGCCCTTATGAGGTCTGTGCCGGGATAGAAGTGTTTCAGTATCTTCTCATACGGATAGCCCGCCTCGGCCATGCCCTTGGCGCCCCACTGCGAGAGGCCCACGCCGTGGCCCGATCCCCTGCCCTTGAAGACGAACTCGTCACCCGACCTGAGTACCTCGAATATCGTGCTCTTGAGCGTGCCGTAACCTATCGTCTTCCTCAGGTCCTCGCCTGAAAGCCTTATCTTCGCGCCGGAGGCGTCCTGTACCACCACTGTCTTTACCCTTTTTCCAGGCGTGGAGGCGAGCGCGTATACGGCCTCCAGCTCTCCTGTTTTGTACCCGGCCCTCTTCAGGAGCGTCTCCAATTCGCGGCCCGCGATCCTGACCTCCCAGGCAAGGTCCGGGTCATAGGGGCTCTCCACCCCCCTCAGGTAAGGGTACTCATGGGCCCAGATGTCCCCGGAAGAATCCGTCCTGCCCCCGGCGTTTGAATGGTATACGGCAAGGGCGGGCTCTCCTTTATACGCGACTATCTCTCCGGCGGTATCCCTGACCGCCTTGAAAGAGGCGGAGTCCTCGGTATCAGCGCCGCTGTAGACCTGGCCCATGACGTTGCCGGCGACGTGGTACTGCTCCTTCAGGCGTTTTCTCTTCTGGTAGAGGGCGTACGTCCTTGCGATGACGGCCTGCGCCTTGATCGCCTCCCTGTGCCATTTGGACGATATCTCGTTGTTGATTATGCTCGCGAGGTAGTACTCCATCGATACCTCGTTGACCGCATAAAGGCCGTCCTTGCCGTTGTATATCTCGACAGTCCCCCTGTAGGGTTTGCCGTTCAGGTATACGAACTCATCCCTCGGCGCGACCTTGACATGGGCCGCCCTGTCCGTGCCGTTTATCGTCACGGCGCCGGAAGGCCCCCTATCGGCCTGAAAGGCGCCGCCTGAATCGCCCCTGATCTCTATGGACCGGGCGTCTTGCACTACCAGCACCTTTATCTTCTCAACGCCGTCCGCCCTGCCGGAGACGACCCTGAGGCACCCGGAGACGCAGAGGATCAGGAGTACCACAAGCGCCCACTGTCTCTTTCTCATAAAAGCAACCCTGTCAATACGAACGTAGGAAATGGCCTTTAGCCTTGACGGACGCCGAGTCCAAGCCGCTGGCGCCCTTTATGCCGTACGCCGGGGGTTTCAGCGGGGCACGACGCAAATCATTTATGGAAGCTCTGATAATTGTATTTCCCCTGTCATTCTGAGGGAGCGGAGCGACCGAAGAATCTCCTGACTTGCTGATTTGTCTACACGCGAGATTCTTCGCGGAGCCTGTCCTGAGCGAAAGAGAGAGATTCTTCGCGGAGTTTATCCTGAGCAAAGCGAAGGGCTCAGAATGACTACGGTTGCGCATTAATCAGATGTTCCTTATAGCGTTCGTATCAGGTAAAGTATGGCAAGCCCCGCGAGCATGGATATCAAGCCCATGACCCTCAGGGTGCGCTCCGGGATATCCTGGAGCGTGAGGGCCCACTGCTTCACCCTGCCGGGAAAGCCGAAGTACGGGATCCCTTCGAGTATCAGAATCACTCCTAAGACGCTCAATATAAAGCCCATATCATAAACAGCCGGGGCAGTCTCCCGCCCGTCCGGGCCTGTGGCATGGCGCCGGGCGGACGTTTCGTTGCCCCGCTCCCTAAAGCGGCGCGCGGGACCGCCTGCGCCCTACTCTATCTCGTAGCGTTCCTGATGGAACCTGTCCACGGCCTTTATGGTTATCTTCCTGTCAAACCTCTCCTCGAGGTCTTTGATTATGTCCGCGTCCACGGTCTGCAGGAGCTCGGCCACGGAAGGGCTGACGTAGAGCGTGGTCTTGTTCTTGCCCAACGGGAGTTCTTTGCGAAGCTCCCTGTATATGTCCATCAATATGGTGTAGCGCGCCTTGACGGCCCCGTTGCCCTCGCAGTATGGGCACGGCTCGCAGAGCGACTGGGCGAGGTTCTCGCGCACCCTCTTCCGGGTCATCTCGACTATGCCGAGCTCGGAGATCTTCAGGATATTGGTGCGCGCCTTATCGGCCTTGAGCGCGTCCCTCAGGGCGTTGTAGACCTTCTCGCGGTCAACGGCCTTACCCATGTCTATGAAGTCTATTACGATTATGCCGCCGATGTTCCTGAGCCTGAGCTGATAGACCACCTCCTTTACGGCCTCGAGGTTGGTCTTCAAGATGGTCTCATCAGAGCTCTTCTTGCCGACGTACTTGCCGGTATTGACATCGATGGCGGTCAGGGCCTCCATCTGGTCTATGACTATATGGCCGCCCGAGCGCAGCCAGACCTTCTTCTCTATCGCGTCAGCGAGCTCTATCTCCACGCCGCGCGCGTCAAAGAGGTCCTCCTTGCCTTCATAGAGCTCCACCCTCCCGGCGAGCGCCGGCATGCACTCCTCCACGAATCTCATGGCCCTCTCGAACTCCGCGGGGTCGTCGATTACGAGCCTCTCCACCCCCTGGCTGAAGGAATCCCTCATGGTGCGGAGGGTGAGGTCGAGTTCCTCGTAGAGTATCCCCGGGGTGGGGACCTTGTCCTTTTTCTTCAATATCGACTGCCAGAGTCTGGTCAAAAACTCCATGTCGGCCGCGACGTCTTCCCTTGCCATGCCCTCGCATACCGTCCTTATGATGAAGCCGCATCCCGGGGGGCGCAGGCCGGATACTATATCCCTGAGCCTCCTCCTCTCCTTCTCGCTCGATATCCTCCTCGATATGGCGATCTTGTCATAGGTCGGCATGAAGACAAGGTACCTTCCGGGCAGGGATATGTACGAGGTCACCCTGGCGCCTTTGGTCCCCATAGGCTCCTTTGCGGCCTGCACCATTATCTCCTGCCCTTCCTTGAGCAGGTCCTGGATGCGGACGTTGAACGGCGTGTGCGGCCTCTCCTCATCCCTGTCCGTCTCCACGTCGGCGTCCTCGAAAGGCTCCTGTATGTCGGATACGTGGATGAAGGCGGTCCTCTGTATCCCTATGTCTATGAAGGCGGACTGCATGCCCGGCAGGACCCTTACCACCCTGCCCTTGTATATGTTGCCGGTTATGACCCTGTCCTTCAACCTCTCCACATAGAACTCGGAGAGCCTGCCCTGTTCCACGATGGCCACCCTGCTCTCAAAGGGGTTGACGTTTACGAGTATCTCTGTTCCGTTGTTTTTCATCTCTTATGTTGGCCGAAAGTACGGCGAATTGTTCCGCGCTAAAGCGCCTTTTGCGGACATGACGGTCATGGACGGCTCCGCCGGAGGCCGGCCGAAGCGCTCTGAACCACCCCGGAGCAAGCTCCGTGGGTATCCGAAGGAGTATCTATTTTTTTATACGCGGCAAGCCGCGGGGAATTTACCCGGAGGAAACATTAAAATTCTCCGCAGCAAGCTGCTGAGAATTTTCAAGTAAGGAATCTATCATTTGTAACTCGCTCGCTCCTCCCCGCGGCAAGCTGCGGGGAATCCACTCGCTATGCTTGTTAAAACCGTCGCGCCTCTGTTGTGAAGATATTAATGAACGGTCTTTGTCTTGAGTACGGGGATGAGGGGTGAGGTGGCCCTTGGCAATCCAAGTAGAGCGGACAGCACGTCATGAGGTCTCGCGTTGGCGCCGGGGGAGTTCCTCAAGACCATCCTTAAGGTGGCGTCCCCGACCAACGATAGTTCCGCTATCCGCGGCCTTATATCAACCTCTTTGACAATACCATCCTTCTCGATGCGAATGACGATGGAATCCTTGTCAAGGCAGTCCCTTACAAACCCTTCTATCTTTTCCGGCTCTATATTCAACCCCGCAGGGCCGTTCATCAGAGGAATCATATACTCAGTCATCATAGCAGAGGGGATGCGAAGTTTCAAGGGTATCACGCCGCATTCAAGAAAACTTATCCCCTTGGGCATGGCCGCGTTCAGCCTCTTGAGCGCCTCCCCCGGCGCCAGGGGCGCGCCGGAGTGGTCCAGTTCCATATCCATATACTCCTCAAGGCTCTCCAGCCCCACCGGAAGCGGGGCCGAGAAAGAGACCTTCGGCAGAGGATGGAAGCCCTGGGAGTACCTTAGAGGCAGCCCAGCCCGCCTTATCCCCCTGACTATGGCGCTTATGAGCTCAAGGTGGCTCAAGAACCTCAAGTCCCCGGTCTTGGAGAACTTGAGCCTCAACCTGCATGGCAACGTATCGGAGGCCTGAGGCCCCCCGGGGCCGGCCCCAAGGCCTTCAATGGGCCCTGCGTCATCGGCCACCACGTTCTTTACCGTCTTGAAGTCGCATACCCCGCATTTAGAGCAGGCCGCGGTCTTGCAGTCCGGCGTCCCGGCGAGCTCAAGGGAGTTTTTGTACTCCCTGTATAAAAACTCCTTTGTCACGCCGGGGTTCAAGTGGTCCCACGGGAAGACCTCGTCAAAGGGCCTCCTCCTGACGGTATAGAAATCCATCCCTATCCCGGCCTCTTCAAAAGCCCCCTCCCAGAGGTCGTACCTGAACTTCTCGCTCCACCCGTCGAACCTGCAGCCCTTCCTGAAGGCGTTGACGAGGACGGTGGACAGTCTCCTGTCGCCCCTGGAGAAGACCCCCTCGAGGACGCTCATGCGGGGGTCATGCCACTTGAAGCCGAGCCTGAGTGCCGAGAGCCTCTTTTTAAGGTCCGCCTGCTTCGCGGCGCACTCCTCAAGCGATATCTGCGGCTCCCACTGGAACGGCGTGTACGGCTTCGGGATGAAGCACGACGCGCTCACGTTCACCTGCGGGGCCTTTCCGCCGGACGCCTTCCTGCCGATATCCCTGACGCAGGCGGCGAGCCTCGCTATCTCGGCCATATCGTCCCCGGTCTCGGTCGGCAGCCCTATCATGAAGTATAGCTTCATGGAGCTCCATCCGAGAGAGAATACGTCGCGGGCGGTCTCATGGAGGTCTTCCTCCTTTATCCCCTTGTTTATAAGCCGCCTGAGCCTTTCGCTGCCGGCCTCGGGCGCGAGGGTGAAGCCGGTCTTCCTGACCTTCCTTATCTCGTTGGCGACCCTGGCGCTCAAGGTCCCCACCCTCAACGACGGGAGAGAGATTGCCACCCTGTCTCTTTCAAAACCGGACATCAGGCCTGTCAGGAGTTCCTCTATGAAGGTATAGTCCCCGGTGCTCAAGGACAGGAGCGACACCTCTTCGTAGCCGGTGCTCCTGAGCGCCTCGTTTATTATCCTTATTATGTTCTCCGGGCTTCTCTCCCTGACGGGCCTGTAGATGCTGCCGGCCTGGCAGAACCTGCACCCCCTCGTGCACCCGCGCGCTATCTCCACGCTAACCCTGTCGTGGATGGTCTCCATGAAAGGCACTATAGGTCTTGACGGCAGAGGCACCCTGTTTATGTCGGGGACCGTCCTCTTCGCCACCCTAACGTAGCCGTCCACAAGCGGGATGATCTCCCTTATTGTGCCGTCGTCGTTGTACGCGACGTCGAAGAACGACGGCACGTATACGCCCCGGACGCCGGCGAGCCTTTTTAATATGGACCTCCTGTCTTCGCCCCTTCGTCTCCCTTCGATTATGCGGTCGGCTATCTCAATGACCGCCTCTTCCCCGTCCCCGAGCAGGAAGGCGTCGAAAAAATCGGCGACCGGCTCCGCGTTGAACGCCACCGGGCCCCCGCCGATGACGAACGGGTCTTTCTCCCCCCTGTCCCTGGAGTAAATGGGTATGGAGCCTAAGTCGAGCATGTTGACGACGTTCGTGTAGGAGAGCTCGTACTGGAGAGAAAAGCCCATCACGTCGAGGTCGCATAGCGCCACGCCGGACTCGATCGTTGCAAGCCTCATCCCCCTGGAGCGCAGCAGACCCTCCATGTCCTCCCACGGCGCAAAGACCCTCTCGCAGGCGATATCCTCGCGGGCGTTCAGTATCTGGTAGAGTATCTGG
>JACRLF010000004.1:10569-18208 GCA_016235365.1 Deltaproteobacteria bacterium
ATCTCCAAGTTATTGATTTATCAAAAGATGAGATTGCTTCGCGGAGTTTACCCTGAGCGAAAAAACAAGATTCTTCGCGGAGTTTATCCTGAGCAAAGCGAAGGGCTCAGAATGACAGAGCGAAGGGCTCGCAATGACGATTAAAGGAATTTTTAAGAGGTTACCTGTTTTTCAACCGAACGCCCCAGGGGCGCAGACCCCGCACCTGAAGCACCTCCCGACGTCGCACGGGGGGGTAAGCCCGTGCTCAAGCCCCTTCCGGTACTCCTTCCAGAGATACGATTTCTTTACGCCGTGGTCTATGATATCCCAAGGCAGTATCGAGTCCCGCTCCCTCGCCGTGTAGACCGCCTCCTCCATGAACTCCGTCCTGGCCGCGGCCCTCTTCCACCCCATCTTCGCGGCGTCCATTATCAGGCCCCCGGCCCTCCTGTCGGCCCTCGATATATAAGCCTGTATGAAGGCCTCCCTTGAAGACAGGGCCTTTACCGTGACCCCGTGCTCTCTGGAGACGCCCTTTTTTATGATATCGAGCCTTCTGTCTATGACCTCGGTCATCTCAAAGCCGTGCCACTGGAACGGCGTGCAGGGCTTTGGTATGAAGGGGTTTACGCTGAGCGTCATCTCCCCCCTTTTCATCAATGCCTTTATCCTCTTTGCGAGGTCCGCTATGCCGAGGGCGTCCTCATCGGTCTCGGACGGCAGGCCGACGAGGAAGTAGAGTTTTATCTTAGAGAACCCGGCTTCGGATATTAGCCTTATGGATTCCAGTATCTCCCCGTCCGTCATGCCCTTGTTGACTACGGCCCTCATCCTCTCGGTCCCGGCCTCGGGTGCGAGCGTTACGGTCTTGTACCCCCCCTGCTTCAAAAGGCGGACAAATTCGGCGTCGAGCCTGTCCATCCTCAATGACGACAGCGTCATCGCGCCTTCACTCTCGATTCCGTATGCGAGAGCGTCTTTTATCCGCGGGTACTCGGACACGGCGGTGCCTACGAGGCCGACCTTGCCCGTGGATTCCATCCCCTTTTTTACCGACTCCTTTATCGCCCCGTATCCCCTCCACCTCGGGGGCAGGTACAAAAATCCGGCGGCGCAGAAGCGGCAGCCCCTGGGGCACCCGCGCTCCACCTCTATAAGGTAGGTCCCCTTGAACTCCGTATCCGGCGTCCTTATGAAGCTCTGAGGCACAGGGAAGCCGTCGAGGTCGAAACGCTTCGCGGCCTTTACCCTCTGCTTGGCGCCCTTCTCCCGCTCCACACCCTTTATCCACGCGCCTTCATACTCATACCGGTAGAGCCCCGGCACATAGGTCCACTCAAGTGCGTCAAGGGCCCTTAGTACCTCGGCCTTCGACGCCGCCCTTTCCCTCGCCCTCCTGAACTCCTCAAGGAACCCCTGGGCCATCCCCTCGCCATCGCCTATCAAAAAAAGGTCCATGAGCAGGGCGATAGGCTCCGGGTTGAGCGATGGGGCCGCCCCGCCGCAGACGATTAGGGGGCTTGCCTCCTCCCTCTCGCCGCTGAGGGCCGGGATTTTAGAGAGTGCGAGTACCACCGGTATATTCGCATAATCTTCTTCGAAGGGGATGGAGAAGGCGATTATATCGAACTCTTTGAGAGGGGTCTGCGATTCGTAGGAGAAGAGCTCCGTAGAGGTCCTTGCGAACTCTCCCATCTCACCCCTTGAAGGCAGGAACGCCCGTTCGCATACGCACCAGTCCACCTGGTTGAAGAGGTGGTAGACCATCTGGAAACCAAGGTTGGACATCGCTATGGAGTAGGTATTCGGGTAGACGATACATACCCTTACCCTGCCCCCGGGGTCTTTGTACACCGTGCCCTCTTCCCTTGCGAGGGCCCTCTGCACCCCTTTTTTAAGCTTCCATGTGATGGCTTTTATGGCTCCTGTTACCGGGATGATTGGCCGCGCCCGTGCGCCTGAGCTAAATTATCCCACAGAATCTGGCGTATTACAAGGATGGGAGGGGAAAAACAGCGGAAAAAACGTAAGGCGGGGGAAAAAGCCGCCTAACAGGCTACGAAAAAATCAAATACACATTCAGGCTGCTCAAAAAGCTCCAGATGCAAGGAGTCGAGGAGTGAGGAATGAGGCGTACTCGTCTCGTACGCCGCAGTGACGAACATGCATAGCGAGCGCGAGGCCCGCAATTTGGGCTTAGGGGGCAAGCGAGCGAATAGAAATATATACTCCCTTATATGTCGAAGATTCCCCGCGGCTTGGGCCTATGGGAATCTTCAACGACGATGACGACACCGCAGATGGGGCTTTTTCAGCCGCCGCCTTCAGCCTTTTATTGCGGACGCGCCGGAGGCCGGACAGGGAATCGCCCCAAAGCGCGCCGGCGCGCAAAGAGCGCCCTGCCTCTGACAGGATAACGCGCCATCCCGGCGGCGCAGACCCCGGCGCCGGGACTTCTAAAAACCTCCTGCCTCCAAGCGCGCCTAATCGGCCTGCTTTCTCAGGAAGGTAGGCGTGTCGTAGAGGTCCTCGTCGTCCACGTTATACCCGCCGAGCTTGCCGAGCCTCCTTATGTCCCCGGTCTTTATCTCGAGGTTCTTGTCCCTGTTGTTCCTCAGCACCGTCGGCACGTCGAGGTCGTCCACGACGACGGCCTGCGGTATCGCGTCCTTCGGGAACCGTGCCTCGTTCGCCTTGCCGAACCCGGTAGCGATGACCGTCACCCTGACCTCTTCGCCCATGGAGTCGTCCACGACCGCGCCGAATATGATATGCGCGTCCTCATGGGCCTCTTCGTGTATAAGGGAGCTCGCCTCGTCGACGTCGTGGATGGTCATGTCCGAGGAGCCGGTGATGTTGATGAGCACGCCCCTTGCGCCGTGTATGGAGATGTCCTCCAAGAGTGGCGAGGAGATGGCCTTCCTGGCGGCCTCCGCGGCCCTGTTCTCGCCCCTTGCCACACCGCTGCCCATGAGGGCCTGGCCCATCTCCAGCATGATGGTCTTTACGTCCGCGAAGTCCACGTTCACCAGCCCCGGAACGGTTATGACGTCGGAGATGCCCTTTACGGCCTGCAGGAGCACCTCGTCCGCCCTCTTGAACGCCTCGGTAAGCGCGGTGTTCTTGCTCGCCACCGAAAGGAGCCTCTGGTTCGGGATGGTGATGACTGTGTCGACGACGTCCTTGAGCCTCTTCAATCCTTCTTCGGCCTGCCTCATCTTCTTCGTCCCCTCGAAGGCGAAGGGCTTGGTGACCACGGCCACGACGAGGGCCCCGACCGCCTTTGCGGCCTCCGCCACTATGGGGCCGGCCCCTGTGCCGGTCCCGCCACCCATGCCCGCGGTTATGAAGACCATGTCCGCGCCCTTCAGGGCCTCAACGAGGGTGTCCTTGCTTTCAAGCGCGGCGCTCTTGCCCATCTCCGGGTTCGCGCCCGCCCCCAAACCCTTTGTCAGCGCGGCCCCGAGCTGTATCTTTATGTTGGCCCTGGACTTCTCCAGCGCCTGGCTGTCGGTGTTGGCCGCGAGAAACTCGACCCCTTCCAGGCCGCTCTCTATCATAGTGTTGATCGCGTTGCCGCCGCATCCGCCGACGCCGATGACCTTGAGCCTTGCGCCGCTGTTGAAGCTCTCGTCCATTTCAATCACCATCACTCACCTCCTTGAATTTTGAACGGCCACGTTTTTAGCGTTCTGACGCCCCAGCCTGCTAAAAGAACTCCTTCATCCACGACTTCATCCTTGAGGTGAGCTTGCTGAATACCTTGCTGTCGTTGCCCCTCTGGAACTGCGTGCCGGTCGAGCGCCGCGCCCCGTACTGCACGAGGCCGACCCCGGTCGAGTACATAGGGCTCCTGACCACGTCCACGAGCCCGGTGATGTTCGCCGGCAGGCCCCTCCTAACCGGGAGGTTGAAGACCTGCTCCGCAAGCTCCATAGCGCCTTCCATGGCCGCGGTCCCGCCGGTGATGACGACCCCCGATGAGATGAGCCCCTCGTAGCCCGACTTCATTATCTCCCGCTTGACGAGAGTGCATATCTCCTCCAGCCTCGGCTCTATTATCTCGCAGAGCATGTATTTGGAAACCGTCTTTGACTTGTTCCCGCCGACGCTCTGCACCTCGATGGTGTCGTCCTTGGAGACCATGGCGGTCATAGCGCACCCGTACTCCTTCTTTATCTTCTCGGCCTCCCCGGTCGGGGTCCTCAGGCCCACGGCTATGTCGCCCGTGACCTGGTTGCCGCCGAGGGATATGACGGTGGTGTATTTTATCGTCCCGTTGTGGTAGAGGGCGATGTCCGTCGTGCCCCCGCCTATGTCGACGAGGACCACGCCTATCTCCTTTTCGTCCTGGTTGAGCACCGCCTCGCTGCTCGCTATCTGCTGGAGCACTATGTCGGCCACGTCAAGGCCGGCCTTGTTCGCGCACTTGATTATGTTCTGGGCCGAGGTCACCGCGGCTGTGACTATATGCACCTTGACCTCAAGCCTTATGCCTATCATGCCCAGGGGCTCCTGTATCCCCTCCTGGTCGTCTACTATGTACTCCTGGGGTATGACGTGTATCACCTCCCTGTCGGGGGGGATAACGACGGCCTGCGCGGCCTCTATCACCCTGTCTATATCCGCCTGGTTTATCTCCCTGTTCTTTATCGCGATGACGCCGTGGCTGTTGAACGCCCTTATGTGCCCCCCGGCTATCCCGCAGTAGACCTTGTTTATCTCGCACCCCGCCATGAGCTCGGCCTCTTCAACCGCCTTCTTTATCGACTCGACCGTGCTCTCTATGTTGACCACGACCCCTTTGCGCAGCCCCCTTGATGGGTGCGTCCCTATGCCGATAATCTCAACGCCGTCTTTCTTGTTCTCCCCGACTATGGCGCATATCTTCGTTGTGCCTATGTCGAGCCCGACGATGATGTCATCCTTTTTTGCCATTGCCCTCACCACCTTCCTTCTCGACATTTGTTGTAAAGCCCAGGACTACCTCGCGGCTGTTGTTCAGGTCCATCGTCGCTACGTCAGTCATGTCCCCGCCGCGCAGCTTTACTATCCTGTCAAAGGATGAGAACTTCTCCTCGAAGTTGCCGTTGCCGAGGTCGAGCCTCACCCCGCCCGCAAGCGTATATACGCTGAACCCGAACGCGGGGTCGAAGTGTATCTCCGATACCTCCGCCATGTTAAAGCCGCTCCTGCGGCTCAACACCCTCAGTAGCTCCCTCAAGGCCAGCTCCTCCGGCGAGGCGCCGTTGCCAGGGGCCTCCATGCTCAGGCCGGTCACCACCGGCAGGTCCACGTCGTCTTCATGCGAGAACTTCTTGAATACGGCCCCCGAGGCATCGGCCAGATACATGCCGTCGAGCATGACCAGGACGGACGGGACCCTCTCTTTTATCTCTATATCGACCGCGGTCAGGTACCTTCTCCTGACCTCGACGGACTCGACCCACGGGTTGGTTTTTATGGAGTCTATTACCTGCCCGGCCTTGAAAGAGAGTATGTTCCGCCCCTCCCTGAGCCCGGAGAGCTCCACGACCTCGTCCCTGCCGACCCTGTTCGTCCCGCTCACGTTGATGGTCTTTATCGCGAGGTACGGCGTCGTCTTAAGCTTCTTATCAGCCCATATGCCGCCGTATATCGCAGCGGGGACGGCGATAGCTATCAGCGATATCCAGGAGGCCCTCCACGCGAATCTGCGCGCCCTACTGGCAAATGGCTCCTTGAACCTCTTGTTTTTTCCGCGCGCCGGCATCACCTTCATCTCTTCCATCCTCGGATATCAGAACGTCACGCAGCCTGCTAATCCTTATCAAGCCCGGCCCCCTTGAGCATCTCCTCGGCCACGTCCTCGTAGGTCATCCCCGCATGGGCCGCGGCCTTGGGGAAGAGGCTCAGCTCCGTCATCCCCGGGATGGTATTGACCTCGAGCACGTAGGGCACATCCCCTTTGCCGAGCATGAGGTCCACCCTCGCGCCTCCGCCGCACTTGAGCGCCCTGTACGCCTCGAGCGCCGACCCGACCACCTTATCCTCAACCGGCTTTTTAAGGAGCGCCGGCACCAGGTACTCGGTCATCCCCTTCGTGTACTTCGCCCTGTAGTCGTAAAAGCCGTCCTTCGGCCTTATCTCTATGACAGGCAGGGCCCTGCCGTTCAGTATCGATACCGTAAGCTCCCTGCCTTCGATGAACTCCTCGACGAGCGCCGCGCCGCCGAACCTCAGGGCCTTTCTGACCGCCCCCGGCAGGTCCGCCCTTTTCCTGACTATGCTTACCCCTATGGCCGAACCCTGGGTGGCCGGCTTGACTACCACCGGGGGCTTCAACCTTATCCCGGAGAGGTCGTCCTTATCCACCGCCTCGAACCTCGCGGTGGATATCCCGTGGTGGAGAAAGACCTTCTTCGCCGATATCTTGTCCATCGCCACGCTTGAGGAGCGTACCCCGGAGCCCGTATACGGTATCCCCATCACCTCGAGCATCCCCTGCACGCAGCCGTCCTCGCCGTATCTGCCGTGAAGCGCGATGAACGCCACGTCTATGCGCTTTTTTACGAGCACCGAGGCTATGTCCCTCCCCACGTCTATCCCCACGGCGTCATACCCCTTCTGCTTCAGGGCCTTCAATATAGCCCGGCCCGTCAGGAGCGATATCTCCCTCTCCTCGGAGAGCCCACCCATGAGAACGCCTATCCTCTTGCCTTTAAGCCCTCTTATTACGCTACGCATCCTGAGTCCCTAATCCTCGCCCACGACCTTTATCTCCGGCTCAAGGACTATCCCCCTTGTGCCGTATACCCTGTCCCTCACCAGCGCCATCAGCGCAAGGACGTCCTTGGCCCTGGCGTTGCCGAGGTTGACGATATAGTTGGCGTGCGCCTCGGACACCTGCGCGTCCCCGGACCTTTCGCCCTTCAATCCGGCCTCTTCTATGAGCCTCCCGGCTCGCCTTTCTCTTCTCCCTCATGGCCCTTATCCTTTCGGCGACTTCATCGACGCTCTTTTTCTCGAACCTCATGTGCACGCGGGCTATGACCGCCCCCCTGGGCACCTCGGCCCTCCTGTAGGAGAAGTTTAGCTCGCTCTTAGGTATGAAGCCCTTGTGCCCCTTCCTGCCGATAACCTCGACCCCTTCGACCACGTCCTTCATCTCCGAGCCGTAAGCGCCCGCGTTCATGGCCACCGCCCCGCCGACCGTGCCCGGGATGTTCGCGGCGAACTCGATCCCGCCCATGCCCCTCTCCCTGCACTGCGCGAGCGCCTCGGCAAGCCTCACCCCGGCCCCGACCACGGCCTTGTCCTCTTCCTGCCAGGCGATGTCCTTGAAGCCGTCGGCCATGTTTATGACTATCCCCCTTATCCCGCCGTCGCGCACAAGGAGGTTTGTACCGGCCCCGAGGACGTAATACGGGAAGTTCTTCGTCTCCGCGAACACCAGGAGGTCTTTCAGGTCCCCCTCGTCCTGCGGAAATGCCATCACGTCGGCGCACCCGCCTATTCTTAGCGAGGTGTACCCGCTCATCGGCACGTTGAAGATGACCTTGCCCTTGAAACGCTGTATGAAAAAAAGCGAGTACTGCGCCATCACTTTATCTCTCCCGGCCTTGAGCCTCCCGGCCTTTCTCTTGAAGCTCCAGAAAAGCGACCCCGGCCTTCCAGA
>JACRLF010000030.1 GCA_016235365.1 Deltaproteobacteria bacterium
ACGACCACGATAGCGAAGCTCGCCGCCATATACTCGCTCAGGAAAAAAAGGAGCGTGGCCCTTCTGACCATGGACACCTACAGGATAGCGGCGGCCGAGCAGCTCAGGGTCTACGGCAAGATAATAGGCGTCCCCGTGGAAGTAGCAAGGAACGCGGTGGAGCTGTCCTCATTCATCAGCCTCCACCGCGACAAGGACCTGATACTCATAGATACGGCGGGCAGGGCGCGCAGGAACACCGCGCACATCAAGGAACTGAACGAGATGTACAGGGTATGCCCGGATATCAGGTTCAACCTCGTCCTGAGCTCGCAGTCCAGGGACAGCTGGCTGTATGAGACGGTCAAGGGCTTCAGCGTGGTGCCGATAGACTCGCTGACCTTCACCAAGCTCGACGAGGCGGATATATACGGGCCGATACTGAACACGATGATACTTGCCCGCAAGCCCCTGGCCTACATCACTACCGGGCAGAGGGTCCCCGAGGACATCGAACTCGCCACAAAAGAACGACTCGTGCACTTCTGTATACCGAATTAAGGAGAATTACCCATGGACCAGGCGATGACTTTACGGGCAATGGCTGAAGAAGGGGGCGGCGTCATGGGCGATCGGCCGGCCACGAGGGTTATAGCCGTCAGCAGCGGCAAGGGCGGGGTAGGCAAGACCAACTCCGTGGCGAACCTCGCCGTGGCCTTTGCCAGGATGGGCAAGAGGGTGCTCCTGCTGGACGCAGACCTGGGGTTAGGGAACCTCGACATACTCCTTGGCCTTACCCCGAAGTACAACCTTGGGCATCTTCTGAGAGGCGAGAGGACGTTGGAGGAGGTGGTGGTCAGGGGCCCCTTCGGGATAATGATCCTGCCCGCGAGCTCAGGGGTCCAGGAGCTCACCAACCTGAGCCCGGAGGAGAGGCTCACCCTCGCCTCCCACCTCGAGGGCATGGGGTTGCAGGTAGACATCATGTTCATAGACACCGGGGCCGGGATATCGAGCAACGTCCTCTTTTTCAACATGTCCGCACAGGAGATAATAATCGTGGTCTCTCCTGAGCCGACCTCGCTCACCGACGCGTACGCCCTCATGAAGGTGCTCCTGCAGAAGCACGGGGAGCGCGCCTTCAAGCTCCTGGTCAACAACGTCAGGACAAAGAAGGAGGGGATCGAGGTCTACAGGAAGATAAGCCTTGTGGCGGAAAGGTTCCTCAGCATCTCGGTCGATTATATAGGCTGCGTCCTGCATGACGAGAACGTGCCGAAGGCGGTGGTCCAGCAGAAGGCGGTGTTGGACATCTACCCGGAATCGAAGGCAAGCCTCTGTTACATGGAGATAGCCAGGGGGATAAGCCAGACGCAGGTCAGCAAGGCGATAAAGGGCGGCATGCAGTTTTTCTGGAGGCAGGTCTTGAGCAGGAAGTACTGAGCGGCCCGGGGCCCGGGCCGCTCACCGGCCGAGGTGGCCTTAAGAACGGCATCAGCCGGCAAATGGTCGCCTGAACATGCATAGCGAGCGTCCAGCGAGCGAATAGAAATAGATGCTTCCTTATATGTCGAAGATTCCCCAGCCCCAAACTGTCAAGAAAGGCGCTGAATATGAACACAAAATATCAATCCGGTTACTCCGCGGCAAAGGTGGACAGGGACAAGCTCCTCAACGACAACCTGCACATAGTGAAGATAATAGCCTATCAGGTTGCCATGAACCTCCCTCCGCACATAGACGTGAACGACCTGATAGGGGCCGGGATGATAGGGCTGCTGGAGGCGATAGAGCGGTTCGACACCTCCAAGGGGGTCCAGTTCAACACATACGCCTCCATAAGGGTGCGCGGAGCGATAATGGACGAATTGAGGAGCATGGATTGGATGACGAGGTCCATGAGGGATAAGTCGAACCAGCTTGAAAAGGCCTACGACGCGGTGGAAAAAAGGACCGGCAGGCCAGCCGAGGTCGAAGAGGTGGCCAGGTACCTCGAGATAACGACGGAGAGCCTCTACTCGCTCCTGAGCCAGGTGAGCGCCGTGAGCGTGCTGAACCTCGACGACATGGGGATAAACCACATCGACGAGGGGATGGATATCCTCGAGTGCATAAAGGACCCCGAGGGAAAAGACCCGATGACGGTGGTTAAATTCAACGAGATAAAGAGGAGGGTGGCCGAGGCCGTTGAAACGCTCCCGGAAAAGGAAAAACTTATTATCTCGCTGTATTATTACGATGAGCTGACCCTGAAGGAGATAGGCAAGGTGCTCGAAATCACGGAGTCGAGGGTATGCCAGCTCCACAGCCAGTCGATGCACAGGCTCAAGGCGCGCCTGAAAAAATGCATCGGCGTCTAAACAAGGTGTTTTGATTTTATGATAGCCCGGAGCTTTTCAATGCGATGCGGGTTTCATTTTTTCGCGTTTTGACAGCCCTGTGCTTTCCAATCATAAGGAGGTATCACTTGCAGGCTGCCGTGACGTCCGTCGCTTTTGAAATTATTTGAGCGGAGCCTGAAAGATACTATTCCATCAACGCGCGGGAAGTCCGATATCAGCGCCTAAGGGCCGGTCCAGACCGTGTTTTAAAGGCTCAAGGCCGGGGTTCCAGGCGGCGTCCCACGACCAAACCCATTTAATGTTTCCTTCGGGTATAATTCCCCGCAAGCTATGAACGTAAGTTCCTTCGGAAACCCCGGAGCTTGCTCGGGGTGGTTCATAAAAATCAATATATACCGTAACTTCACCGGATATCAGCGGCCAAAAACACCTAAAGGATTGGTGCGGATTCCCGATAAAATTAAGAAGGGGAGTTATATGGGTGAAATCGACCAAATCATGGAAAATCTGGGGAGCGCCGACCCTTCGTTAAGGAGATTCGCCTGCGAGACCATAGAGGAGACAAGGGACAATGCCTTTGTCCCGGAGCTCGTGGCGAGGCTTAAGGACGAAGACCCGGGCGTGAAAGAGGCCGCCCTGAACGCGCTCGCGGCCATAGGCGGAACAAGCGTGGCGGAGGCCATGGCGCCGCTTTTGAAGACCGACGACGCGTCGCTGAGGAACATCGGGGTAGAGGTACTCGAGCTCATCGGGCGCGACGCCATCGACACCCTTTCCACCCTTCTCAACGACGGCGACGACGGCGCGGTCAAGTTCGCCGTCGACATACTCGCCAAGATGAGGGACGAGCGCGCCGTGAGCATGCTCACCGGCCTGATAAAACACAGGAACCCCAACGTCAGGTGTGCGGTGGCGGTCTGCCTCGGCATGATAAACGCCGGCGGTTCGGTGCCGGTCCTCCTGCAGGCGCTCGACGACACGGAGGAATGGGTGAGGTTCTCCGCCGTGGAGGGGCTCGGTCTTTCGGGCGACCCAAGGGCCCTGGGCCCGCTGCTGGCTATAATAGAGACCGGCTCCGGATCGATAGTCGAAGCGGCCGTCGAGGCGCTCAGCAGGATAGCTTCAAGCGACGGCGCGGCTATGCTGCTTGAGAAGATAGAGAGGATTGTAAAGGCCGGTCATCTGTTCAACATACCTGCCGTTGTGGAGCTTTTGGAGAAGGCGCAGGCCCCGGGGTCCAACTTCAAGCCCTCGCAGGAGTTCAAGGAGTCGTACTTCAATTTTTTTTCAAACAACCTCGATGACGGCGAAAAGGCCGTCCAGACCAACGCGCTAAAGGGCCTGGGGCTCCTCATGCTCCCCGAGGGCCTGAAAAGGGTGCTTGAGTTCGCCGAGTCGCAAAAAGAGATGGATGAGGAGACCGAGTCGCTTATAGTGGACTCCATCGTATCCATCATCGGAAGAGGCCCTCTGCCGGCGATATTGCGGTCCGAGTTGAAAAAACGCGGCAAGAGCTTCAGGCCCCTGGTAAAGGCGCTCTCTGAGATAAAATCCGAGGCGGCTGTGCCTCTGCTGGAGGAGACCATAGACAAGGTGTCGAAGCACGAGCAGAGGGACGTGGTGAACGCTATCGCGTCGATCGGCTCCCCGGCCTCGCTCGGGGCGCTTAAGAAGTGCCTCGGTAGCGCGGACGGGCACACGAGAAAGATAGCGGCCAGGGCGCTCGCGTCCATCGCCGGGGACGCCGCCGTGGAGAGCCTCATGGCCGTCCTCAGGAAGGAGGTCTACAGGGACGTGATGGAGGAGATCACCGATTCCCTCGCCACTATCCCCTCCGAGCCGGTAAGGCGGGGTTTCGGCGGGCTGCTCGAATCCGAGAGGGAGATACTGAGGGAGATGGGGGCCAGGGGGCTCGGCCTTATCGGGGACGATAGCGCGGTGGAGCTCCTCCGCAAGGCGGTGAAGGACCCCAGCCCGGCCGTAAGAAAGACAGCATACCAGTCCATTGCCAGGCTCGGCATACCCGATACGGCGGATATCGTGATATCCGGCCTCGATGACGCGGATGACGACGTAAGGCGCGCGCTTTTAAAGGCGCTGAACGGGTGGCCGTGCGACAATATCAGGGAGGGCATCGTCAAGGCCCTGAACGACAGAAACCTATGGGCCAGGCGCCAGGCGGTGATACTCGTGGGGGATATCTGCGGCGCGGAGTTCGAGGAGACGATAATAGAGATGCTTGAAAAGGACGGGCCGCCCGTGAAGGCCGCCGCGGCCTGCGCCCTGGTGAAGATAGGCACACCGAGGTCGGTCCCGGTCCTTGAGAGGTTCCTGCACCACCCCGACCCCTCGGTCAGGGCCGCAGTTGAAAATGCGTTAGGATCCATGCAATGCTGACTTTAGGGCTAAATAGCAAGCCTAAGCTCTCCAACGAGACCTTTACGCTGATAAGCGGACTTATCTATTCCAGGTGCGGGATTTTTTTTGCCCTCTCGAAGAAGTATCTGCTGGAGGCCAGGCTCCAGAAAAGGCTCGAAGTGCTGAGCCTTAAGACGTTCGGGGACTACTACTATTACCTGACGTACGACGCGGAAAGAGAAAAGGAGATGGCAAGGCTTTTAAACACCATAGTCACCAATGAGACGAGTTTTTTCAGGGACCTCATGCAGCTCGACGCGTTCAGGAGGGGCGTGATGCAGCGGCTCATGAACGATAAGGAAAAGAGCGGCTCGAGGAACTTGAGGCTCTGGAGCGCGGCCTGCTCCACCGGCGAGGAGCCGTACACGCTGGCGATGATGCTCCTGGAGGACGGGGTCCCGTCGAGGGGCTACGGCGCGGAGATACTGGCCAGCGACATAAGCGACAACGTGCTCAGAAGCGCGCAGGCCGGGGTCTACGATAAGTACTCGCTCAGGAACACTCCGGAGGCGTATATCGCCAAATACTTCCAGAACAGCGCCGAGACGTACGCCGTCAATAAAAAGGTGCGGGAACTCGTGAGGTACAGGAAGATCAACCTGTACAACGCGCCGGAGACGGCGACGGTCAAGTCCGTGGACGTCATATTCTGCAGGAACGTCCTTATATATTTCGACGACGCGTCCAAGAAAAAGGTGTTGGCCCACCTTTATGACAGCCTGAACAAAGGCGGGTATCTGTTCGTCGGTTTTTCAGAATCGCTGCACGACGTCACCAGGCTTTTCAAGCCATTGAGCATTGAGCGAACCGTGGTATACCAGAAGGTGTGAGGGGTCGGCATGGAAAAAAAGATACTTGTCGTGGACGACTGCGACACTACGAGAAAGCTCCTGTCTTATATCATAAAGGAGCGTGGATACAGGATAATCACCGCTTCAAACGGGATAGAGGCGCTGGAGGTGCTTGCGGCCAACCATATAGACCTTGTCGTAACCGACATGAACATGCCGCAGATGGACGGCCTGGAGCTGTCGCGCAATATAAAGGAGAGCGGCGCGTACTCAAAACTGCCGGTAATAATGGTTACTACCGAGACCGCGGAGGCGGACAGGAAGATGGGCATGGAGGCCGGCGTTACCACCTATCTTACGAAGCCGATAACCCCGCAAGAACTGCTCTACGAGATAGAAAAGCTCCTGTAGCACGGCAGTGAACTTATTGCAAACAAGGTTGGAATCCAAGGAGGCGGCTGCGATGTACGATCAGAACATGAAGATACTCGTCGTAGATGATTTCTCGACCATGAGGAGGATCATAAGGAATATATTAAAGGAGATAGGCTACACCAACGTGGACGAGGCCGACGACGGCTCCACCGCGCTTGAAAAGCTCAAGGGCGGGGGCTTCCAGTTCGTGATAACGGACTGGAACATGCCTAACATGCCCGGCATAGAGCTTCTCAAGGCGATACGGCAGGACGACGCCTTGAAGCATACTCCGGTACTCATGGTCACGGCTGAGGCCGCCAAGGAGAACGTGGTGATCGCCGTCCAGGCGGGTGTGAACAACTATATAGTAAAGCCCTTCACCGCGGCGGCGCTGAAGGAAAGGATAGACCTGATACTTGAAAAGCTCAAATCGGCGTAATAGCAACCCGCCCGATAAAAATATACCGCGCGCACGCGAAAGGAGAATACGAATGGAACAGGAGAAATTTTCCACGATGATATCCAAGATAAGGGAGGAGGTCTCCAATCTGGCCTTTTTTGTCGATATGACGAGAAAGGGCATGGACACCATCGAATCCACCCTGACAATAGGCAAGGAGAAGTTCCCGGAGGCTTCCAGCCAGCTCTCCAGCGTCACCGGGGACCTTGAGAACGCGGCGAACAACATCATGTCCATACTCGAGTCCAGGGCAGCGCGGACTCCTGCGCTAAGATAACCGAGCTCGCCTCGATACATACGAGGTCAAAGAACGGCATGATGGAGATATTCAGCAACATGTCCTTCCACGACCTCTCCGGGCAGAAGCTCAGGAAGGTGATACGGTCGCTGGCCGTTATCGAATCCAAGCTCCTGGAGGTGGCGGTCAACTTCGACCTGGTGGACGGCAGGAGCAGCGCGGAGAAGAGTGATCTTCTGAACAAGCTCAAGGGCTCTTCGGAGATAAAGCCCATAAACCAGGATGTCGTCGACCAGCTCCTGAAGGAGTTGAGGTCGTAGGCCGCTTAAGGCCCCTTAGCCGTATCGGCGGAGGATATCCGAAAAGTGAGGGCATATGTCATTTTCAAACAATGAAATGGACGAGATAATAAATGATTTTATCACGGAGGCGTCCGAGGGTCTCGATGCCCTTGACCAGAAGTTCATAGAGCTCGAGAAAAAACCGGGAGACACGACCCTTCTCAATGACATATTCCGCTCCATCCATACGATAGAAGACGTCCTCAATAAGCTCCGAAAAGGGGACATGGCCGTCACAGCCCCCATTATGGACGCCATCCTCCAGGCAGTGGATATTATCAAGCTCCTGTTGAACAATATAAGAGAGAGGAGCGATAAAGAGGAGAACGTCTCTTCTATAATCAATATATTGAAGGGGATATCGAGCGGGCGTTCAGGCGCCTCGGCCGCAGGGGCGCAGCCCCCGCAGGCCGGGGCACAAAAGCCGCGGCAGGCCGAGCCGGTAAAGGCGGTCGAACCGGTTAAAGCACCTGAATCGGTAAAAGCGGCCGAACCGGTAAAGACGGCTGAACCGGCGGCGAAGGCCGAGCCTCCGGTAGCGCCGGCTCCTGGTCCGCAGGCAAGCGCCACGGTCAAGGATATCAACCCGGCGGCCTCACGCTCCGTTGACAAAGAACCATCGAGGCCCCAGGCAAAGGCCGATGAAGGCGGTGATAAGACCAGGGAGAGGGAGCAGTCGATAAGGGTGGATATCGGCAGGCTCGACGCCGCGCTGAACCTGGCGGGCGAGCTCGTGCTTTCGAGGAACAGGCTGACCAGGCTCGGCTCCAAGCTGAACGAATGGAACGCGGAGAGCGAGATAGTGGCGCAGATGGAGGAGGCCATATCCCAGCTCGGTATCGTCACCTCCGATATCCAGCTCGCCGTGATGAAGATGAGGATGCAGCCGATAGCCAAGGTATTCAATAAATTCCCGCGTATGGTGAGGGACCTGGCCAGGACGACCAATAAGGAGGTCGAGCTTGTCCTGAGCGGCGAGGAGACGGAGCTTGACAAGACGGTCATAGAGGAGATAGGCGACCCGCTCGTGCACATCGTCAGGAACTCGATCGACCACGGGATAGAGACGCCGGAGGAACGGGTCGCCATGGGCAAGCCCAGGTGCGGGACCATCAACCTTTCGGCGTACCAGGAGGGGCGCAACATCATAGTCGCCATATCCGACGACGGCAAGGGGATAAACCCGGACGCCCTCAAGAAGTCCGCCTTTGAAAAAGGCCTTATTACCGCCGAAGACGCCGAGAAGCTCCCGGCCAAGGACGCCTTGAGCCTGATATTCATCCCGGGGTTCTCAACGGCCGCCCAGGTCAGCAGCATCTCCGGCAGGGGGGTCGGGATGGATGTGGTCAAGACGAACATATCGAGGATAAACGGGACCATCTCGATAGATTCCGAGGTCGGCAAGGGCACCAGGATACTGTTCAGGCTCCCGCTCACGCTCGCCATAATACAGGCTCTGACGGTGGAGGCCAACGGCGAGGTTCTCGGCATACCGCTCTCGAACGTTATAGAGAATATAAGGGTTACCTCCTCGGAGATAAAGACCATAGAGGGGAGAGAGGTCATAAGGATAAGGGACACCGTCTACCCGCTCGTGAGGCTCGGCTCCATCGTCAGCGGCGGCTCGGAAGCGGCCGGGTCCGAGTGGAAGTATATAGTCATCATATCGATAGGCGAGAGGAAGATAGGGCTCATCGTTGACAGGCTCCATGGGCAGGAGGAGATAGTCATGAAGTCGATGGGCGAGTATCTCAAGGGGACGGAGGGGATATCCGGGGCGTGCATCAACGGCGACGGCAAGGTGATCCTGATCCTCGACATCGCCGGGCTGGTCGAATCCGTGGGCAGGGTCTACGCCAAATAAAGCGAGGGGATTTTATAATGTTAAAGATCAGGGCTTTGATAATAGACGACTCGGCCTTCATGAGAAGGGCGATAAAGCAGATGATGGAGACCGACCCGGAGATAGAGGTCGTAGGGGTGGCGAGAGACGGGATAGAGGGGGTGGACATGGCGCTCTCCCTCACCCCCGACGTCATCACCATGGATATAGAGATGCCGAGGATGAACGGGCTCGAGGCCATCGAGCACATCATGGACAGGTCCCCGAGGCCGATCCTCGTAGTGAGCTCCCTTACGACGGAGGGGGCCAAGGCGACGTTCGACGCCCTTGACAAGGGGGCCGCCGACTATATCTCCAAGAACCTTACCAACTCCGCTTTTGACATGATGAAGATACAGACCGAGCTCATCGGCAAGATCAAGGCCCTGGCGCGCAAGAGGAACGCGCTCTTCGGCATCGGAGCGGTCAAGAGGCCCGCGCCCGTGAAAACGGCGCCCTTGCCGCCCGCGCCGCAGTCGCGCAGGATCTTCGCCACGCAGAAGATCGCCTTCGTGGCGATAGGGGCGTCCACCGGCGGCCCCAAGGCCATCCAGGAGGTTCTCGCGAACCTGCCGGGTGAGCTTACGACGCCGCTTCTCATAGCCGTCCATATGCCGAAGGCCTTTACCGGGGCCTTTGCCGAGAGGCTCAACGACTTCTGCAAGATACCGGTCAAGGAGGCGCAAAACGGCGAAGCGGTGAGGTACGGCCAGGTATTGCTTACTCCGGGCGGGATGCAGACCCGGATAAGGAGGAAGGGGCTATCCGACTTCTACGTCGAGATAAGCGACAACCCGGCCAATGCGGTCTACAAGCCCTCGGTCGATATCTCCATGCTCTCGGTCGCCGAATGCTATCCGGGCAGGTCCATGGGCGTGATCCTGACGGGCATGGGCCATGACGGACTGGAGGGCGTCAGGGCGATCAGGCAGAAGGGCGGCAAGTCCATCGCCCAGAGCGAGGAGACGTGCACGGTATACGGCATGCCCAAGGCCATCGTGGACGCCGGGCTTGCCGACAAGGTCGTGGCGCTCGACAGGATAGCGGGCGAGATAATCAACATGATATGAACATGCATAGCGAGCGCATAGAAATAGATACTTCCTTATATGTCGAAGATTCCTCGCAGCTTGCTGCGGAGAGCTTCAAATCATTCATTTTAAAGGCATCAGGGCTCTTATGGATATATTGACGATAGTAGGCTTAATATTGGGTTTCGGCGCCATTCTGGGCGGCCAGGTGCTCGAGGGCGGCTCGATGCATGCGATAATGCAGTTGACCGCCGCCATCATAGTCCTGGGCGGCACCATCGGGGCGGTGATGGTCAACTATCCGCTCGCCACCTTCCTTCTTGCGATAAAGAACGCGAAGCTGGCGTTTTTCAACCCCAAGACCGACCCAGCCGGCATAATAAAGCAGATAATAGAGTACTCGGCTATCGCGAGGAAGGACGGCCTGCTGGCCCTTGAGGGCGTGATAAAGAAGATAGACGACCCTTTCTTCAAGAAGGGGCTTCAGCTCGTGGTGGACGGCACGGAGCCA
>JACRLF010000031.1 GCA_016235365.1 Deltaproteobacteria bacterium
ATCGGGGTGCCCGTGGTGCCGGTGCAGTTCAGGGACAGGGTCCAGGCGGCGATGCACTTCTTCGACAACACGGGGGAGTGCCTCTTCTGCCATATCCTGAACAAGGAAAAAGGCTACGGCGTGAGGGTCGTGCTGGAGACGGCGCACTTCCTGACCTTCATACCTTACGCCGCGCTCTCGCCGTTCCATACGTGGGTCTTCCCCAAGAGGCACTCGGCCGTCTTCTCCGAGATAAGGGACGAGGAGGCCTCCGACCTCGCCATGAACCTCAAGACCGTCCTTTCAAAGTTCTACTGGGGCCTTGACAACCCGGACTACAACCTCGTCATAAGATCGAGCAGGCCCGAGGACGTCAAGAACGAATACTGCCACTGGTACCTGAGCATCGTGCCGAGGGTCACGAAGGCCGCCGGGTTCGAGCTCGGGAGCGGGATGTTCATAAACACGGGCCTCCCTGAAGAGAGCGCGCGGTTTCTGAGGGACGCGCCGGTTGCGTAGGACGGCTAACAGATGCGCGAATACAGAAACCCCCTCCCTACCGTAGACATAATAATAGAGCTCCCCGGCAAGGGGATAGTCCTCATAGAGAGGAAGAACGAGCCTTACGGCTGGGCCATGCCAGGAGGGTTTGTCGATTACGGGGAGAGCCTCGAGGAGGCCGCCGTGAGGGAGGCGCTTGAGGAGACGTCACTGAACGTAAAACTTATCTGCCAGATGCATGCCTACTCGGACCCCAAAAGGGACCCGCGCTTCCATACGGTATCAATCGTATTCGTGGCGCGCTCCGAAGGGGAGCCGCAAGCCCGCGACGACGCCAGGGGCATAGGGGTCTTTACCGAAGAGGACCTGCCGACGCCGCTCGCCTTCGACCACGCGAAGATTTTGAAGGATTACTTCAGGTGGAAGAGAGAGGGGTGGGGGGCGTTCGGGGGGTGAGGGGGGAGGGAGGGCGGGCTATGCCCGCCATTTACATGAGTGAGTAGCTACTCGCAGGTTCAATCTTGCAGATTGAACCTGAATGATTCGCGGCGGCCAGATGAAATTCAGGGTTCAGGTCGCAGACCTGAACCCGCCAGAGGGTCAATAAGACGCGGGAAATTATTTCAAATGGATCAAGAAGCTAATTTTAAACTTGAGAAAATACCATGGCCAGACTGGCTTCCTAACTCAATTAGGCTCACTCTTAATTCCATAGATGGAGATGAAGATTTATTACGTGCACGTTGCAACGAGCCTCATACTTATAAATTTGTAAGCGGTATACAATCGCAAAAATTAAATGATCTACTTCAATCAATACAAAAGAGAAGCGATCATCCTATCACTCCATATGATATTTCTTTGCATGTCTATGGATGGAATGTACCTTATCAAAGGCTGTCCGCCTTTTTTTATTCTAATGAAGTTATACTTGTCAAAATCTTAAATGGGGTTAGGTTCGGATTATATACTGAGAATTTTATTATTGCACTTAGTTGTGTTCGTGGCTTAATAGAGCATATTGCTTATTTAAATAATGCGGTGAAAAGAATCAAATCCTTGATGGATGAAAATATTTCTTTGAATTTTTCTGATAAATGGGAAAAATTAGCACTTGAGATAGATAATATATATCATGCTACAAAAATTAACTGGGAGAGTGTGCTTAAAAACAAATACGATTGCTTAAATAAAAAAGATATCAAATATATGGAATCTAGTAGTCAGCCAAATCGTGAAGTAAAAGGGAGTATTTGTGGTCCAATTGATATCCTTAACGAAGAAGTGTCTGGCACAAGAATATTATACGAAGTACTTTGTGAGTTCTTACACCCAAATGTAGGTACTATTTGGAGTGTTGCCAATACAACCGGTTATGAGACCAATCGTTACGGTGTCAAGTTCCAGACTAGAGAATTAAGCATAGGGAAGTCTAATAATATCAATATCATGAAGCTGGACGGAGGGCTGTTCTCTATTATCGAAAATACACTGTTGACATTATCAAAGTTGTTAAAATACCGTACCTCTGTATTTGACGAAACAGAACAAATAAAGAAAGAAGTATTGAGTTTAATTCAGTTGATTGTCAGGGACAATGTAGGCGTATATAAGAATATTTTTCAGAGAAATGATGAGTGCCCATGTGGCAGTGGGGTCAAAGTGAAGCAATGTTGCGGTAGATGAGTTGCCCTGAACGATATTTGCGTTTACAGCCGGTCTCCCGGTTAAGGCACTTGAGAGTTTACATCATCACCTCCTTTTCCTCCACAGGATTTTCATAAACATACTGCTGATAGAGTTCCATGCCGTCTAAAAAGGTCTGCATGAACCTGAATGATTCGCGGCTGCCAGACGAAATTCATGGTTCAGGTTGCAAACCTGAACCAGCCAGAGGGCAACGTAGGGTGGGTTGTGCCCACCATTTGCAAGAGTGAGTAGCTGATATTTTGGTGGGCGGAGCCCACCCTACTACATGCCTCAGCCCCTTCTGTTTACCTGCTCTTTCTACCCTAACCTCTCCTTCAAGAGCTTATTGACGAGCTTCGGGTTTGCCCGGCCCTTCGTGGCCTTCATCGTCTCGCCGACGAAGAACCCCATGAGCTGTGTCTTGCCCGCCCTGTACCGCTCGACGCTCTCGGGGTTCGCGTTTATTATCCCGTCTATTATCCCGGATAGCTCGGCCTCGTCCGATATCTGCACCAGGCCCTTTGCCTTTACTATCTCCTCCGGGGTCTTGCCCGTCCCGTACATCTCCTCAAAGACCTCTTTGCCCATCTTGCCGCTTATCTCGCCCTTTTTCACTATCGTAATGAGGCCCGCTAAGTTCTCAGGGGTCACCGGGCAGTCCCTCACGTCCCTGTTGTCCTCCTTGAGTAGGCGTAGCAGTTCGCCCATTATCCAGTTCGACGTCGCCTTCGGGTCATCAGTCCTTTTTACAGCCTCCTCGTAATAGTCGGCCAATTCCCTCGTCGAGGTCAGCACCCCGGCGTCATACGCGGGTATCCCGTATCCGGCGACGAACCGCTCCCTCTTTGCCCGCGGTAGCTCCGGCAGGGCCGCTCCGAGAGCCTCCACCATCCCGGCCTCGATTACGAGGGGCAGGAGGTCCGGCTCAGGGAAGTACCTGTAGTCGTGCGCCTCCTCCTTGGACCTCATCGAGATCGTCACGCCCTTTGACGAATCGAAGAGGCGGGTCTCCTGCACGACCTTGCCGCCGCTCTCTATGAGGTCGGTCTGCCTCTGGATTTCGTAGTCTATGGCGTCCCTTACGAACTTGAATGAGTTGATGTTCTTGAGCTCGGCCTTTGTCCCCAACTTCCGCTCTCCGGCAAGCCTTACGGATACGTTCGCGTCGCACCGGAAGCTGCCCTCCTCCATGTTGCCGTTTGAGATGCCGAGGTAGACGATTATGTCCCTCAACGCCTTGAGATACGCCTGCGCCTCTTCGGAGGTCCGCATGTCGGGCTCGCTCACTATCTCTATGAGGGGCACGCCTGTCCTGTTGAGGTCCACGAAGCTGTAGCCCGAGTCCTCCGGCCCCTCGCCGTGGAGGAGCTTGCCGGCGTCCTCCTCCATGTGTATCCTCGTTATGCCTATCTTCTTCCTGCCGCCCTCAATGTCTATGTCGAGGCGGCCGCGCTCGGCCAGCGGCTCCGTGTACTGGGATATCTGGTACCCCTTCGGCAGGTCGGGATAGAAGTAGTTCTTCCTCGCAAAGACGCTCTTCGGGTTGACCGTGCAGTCTACCGCTATGGCCATCTTCACGGCGTACTCGACCGCCCTCCTGTTGAGGACCGGGAGCACTCCCGGCATGCCGAGGCATATCGGACATACCTGGGTGTTTGGCTCCGCGCCGAACTTAGTGGAGCAGGAGCAGAAGAGCTTTGAGTCCGTGAGGAGCTGGGCGTGGACTTCAAGGCCTATTACGGCTTCAAATTTCATCGAGGGACCCTCTTTACTGTTATCAGTTGCTGAAAAACCAAAGATTCGTTCAGGCCGCTCAAAAAGCTCCAGATGCAAGGCATCGAGGAGCGAGGAATGAGGCGTAGTTTGTTGCTACGCCGCAGTGACGAGCAACGAAGATAACGCCGCAGATGGACTTTTTCAGCGGCCTGTTATATCGCAGGCCGCCTCTTGTGCCACTCCGTCGCCTGTTCGTAAGCGTACGCCGTTCTCAGGACCGTACCTTCGTCAACCTTCCAGCCGAGTATCAAGCCGCACGGGACGGATATCCCGGGGATGCCGGCCAGGTTGCACGATATCGTGAATATGTCGGATAAGTACATCGTAAGCGGGTCTTCGATCTTCTCTCCGAGCCTGAACGCGGCGGTCGGGGCGGTGGGCGTGGCTATCACGTCGCATGTCTTGAACGCGGCGCTGAAGTCGTCCCTGACGAGGGTCCTCACCTGCGAGGCCTTCTTGTAGTACGCCTCGTAGTACCCGGCGGAGAGCGAATACGTGCCGAGCATTATCCTCCTCTTCACCTCACCGCCGAAGCCCGAGTCCCGCGTCTTTTTGTACATGTCGAGGAGGTTGCCGGCCTCGTTGACCCTGAGCCCGTACTTGACCCCGTCATAGCGCGCGAGGTTGCTGCTCGCCTCGGCGGTGGCGACAAGGTAATATACCGCCACGGCGTACTCCGTGTGCGGCAGGCTTACCGGGACGAGTTCGGCCCCCGCGCCCTTTAACACGTCAAGGGCGTCCCTGACCGCCTTTTCCACGTCCGGGTCCATGCCTTCGATGAAGTACTCCTTCGGTATGCCGACCTTCAACCCCTTGCACCCGGCGGCAAGAAAGGATCTATAGTCCGGGACTTCCATATTTACGGAGGTTGAATCGAGCGGGTCGTGCCCGGCCATGACCTTTAGCATTATCGCCGCGTCCGTCACGTCCCTGGTGAAAGGCCCGGCCTGGTCGAGCGATGACGCGAAGGCGACCATCCCGAACCGTGAGACCCTGCCGTAAGTGGGCTTGAGCCCGACGACGCCGCAGCAGGCCGCCGGCTGGCGGATGGAGCCTCCGGTGTCGGTGCCCACGGACGCCGCGCACTCCGAGGCCGCCATTGCGGCGGCGGAGCCGCCGGAGCTGCCTCCGGGGACGCGGTCAGGAGCCCACGGGTTTAACGTCTTGAAGAAGGCCGAGTTCTCGGTGGATGAGCCCATGGCGAATTCGTCCATGTTGGTCTTGCCGAGCAGCACCGCCCCCGAGCCCTTGAGCTTCTTCACGACGGTAGAGTCGTACGGCGGGATGAAGTTGCCGAGTATCTTCGAGGCGCACGTGGTCCTTATCCCCCTGGTGCAGAATATGTCCTTCACCGATACCGGTATGCCGGTCATGGGGGTGACGTCGTCTTTCCTCGCGAGCATCCCGTCGGCCCTCTCCGCGGCCTCGAGGGCCGCTTCCGCGGTGACGGTAATGTAGGCGCGGGTCTTTCCGTCGACCTCTCCGATGCGGCCGAGGAACGCCTTGGTCACTTCAACGGCGGAGACCTCTTTCCTTGAAAGCCTCTCTGAAAGCTCGTGTATGGTAAGGGAGGTTAGTTCCAATGCCGTTCTCCTTGTGGAATATATTGAGCCGCCCTCAACCGCTCCGGGACGATCACTCTATCACCTGCGGGACCTTGAAGCACCCCCTGTCCTTCTCCGGCGCGTTTTGCAGGGCCTCTTCCTGCGGTATCGACGGCGCGGTTACGTCCTCGCGCATGGCGTGCGCAAGCGGCACCGTGTATGTGGTCGGGACAACGCCACGGGTGTCGAGCTCTGAGAGTTTCTCCACGTAGTTAAGTATCCTCTGGAGCTGCCTGGTGTAGAGCTCCATCTCCTCCTCGGAGAGGGCGAGCCTGGCGAGTTCCGCGACGTGGAGCACGTCCTGCTTTGTTATGGACACGTTATCGCACCTCCTGACCGATTGGCAGCCTGAACAAGTCTTGAGTTTTTCAGCGACCTGTTATGGTGTAAGCTACCACAACACGGCGCGCCCTTGCAAGGGCGCTGAAAAAAACTCAAGTTTCCCGGCAAATGTCCGTTGTATCTTATAAGGGATTGATGTTGACACAAAATTTCATAAATGTTATTTTTTTACCAAGGTGATTCATGTTTCTTAAACCCTAACGCACCACAACACACAGGAGGAAGATGATGGCTACGAAAAAGCCGGTTGCCAAGAAAAAGACCGCCGCTAAGAAGACCACCGCCAAGAAGACCATGGCAAAGAAATCAGGACGCTGTTGCTGAGAGCTTCAGTTCGTAAGATTGGAAGAGGGAGCGCGGCGGAACCGCGCTCCCTCTTCTTTTTCCCCCGCCGGCAACGCCCCGCCCTTCCGCCCTCGCCGCGCGCCCTTGACTCGGTATGTTTTAGCTGATAGACTTGGCCTATGCCGATAGACACGTTAGACCGGTTCGAGGTCAAATACCTCCGGATCATAGACGAGAACGGCACGGCTGACCCCTCCGTAATGCCGCCGCTCCCAGACGCCCTCCTTAAAAATATTTTCGAGAAAATAGTGCTCGCCAGGACCTTCAACCAGAGGGCCATGAGCCTTCAGAGGGAGGGGCGCATCGGCACCTATGCGTCCTTCTACGGCCAGGAGGCGGCCCAGGTAGGCAGCGCGCTGGCCATCGCAGAAGGGGACTGGGTCTTCCCGTCCTTCAGGGAATCCGGCGTCCTGATAGCGCTCGGATATCCGATGCGCCGGCTCTACAGCTACTGGGCCGGGGACGAGAGGGGGATGCAGGCCCCTCCAGGCCTAAACGTCTTCCCGATGAGCGTGCCTGTCGGGACCCAGGCCCCTCACGGCATGGGTGCGGCGTGGGCGATGAAGTACAGGAAAGAGAAGAAGGCGTCCATAACATACTTCGGCGACGGCGGCTCCTCAAGGGGGGACTTCCACGAGGCCCTGAACCTCGCCGGGGTGTTCAAGGTCCCGGCAATCTTTTTCTGCCAGAACAACCAGTGGGCCATCTCCATGCCGAGACAGAGGCAGACCGCGGCAAAGACCATAGCCCAGAAGGCCATAGGCTACGGGATAGAGGGCATGGCGGTGGACGGCAACGACGCTGTCGCCGTGTATAAGGCCACGACGGACGCCCTTGACAGGGCAAAGAGGGGAGAGGGGCCCACGCTCATAGAGGCGTTCACCTACAGGCTGGACGACCATACCACCTCGGATGAGGCGTCGAGATACCGTCCGAAGGAAGAGGTGGAGGCGTGGCGGGTCAAGGAGCCGCTCATAAGGCTCCGGCTCTTCATGGAGAAAAAGGGCCTCTGGACCAGGGAGTACGAGGAAGGGGTCGGGAAAGCGGCCCTGGACGCGGTCGACAGGGAGATAGAGGCGTATGAAGGAATGGCCGCGCCTGAGCCCTCCGATATGTTCCGCTATACATACGATGAGCTGACGGCGAGGCAGAAAAGGGAGCTCAAGGAGTTCGGATGGGAAAGATGAATATCGTCCAGGCCGTCCAGGAGGCCCTGCGCCTCGAGATGGAGCGCGACGGCGACGTCGTCGTCCTCGGCGAGGACGTCGGCAGGGACGGCGGCGTATTCAGGGTGACAGAGGGGCTCTTTGAGAGGTTCGGCCCGGAGAGGGTGATAGACACGCCGCTCTCCGAGATCGGCATCGTAGGCGCGGCCGTGGGCATGGCCGCTTACGGCATAAAGCCGGTCGTGGAGATACAGTTCATGGGCTTCATATACGCCGGCCTTGAGCAGATATTCTCACACGCCTCACGCATACGTTCAAGGTCGAGGGGGAGGTTCACCTGCCCGCTGGTGGTGCGCGCCCCCTACGGCATAGGGATAAAGGCCCCGGAGCTCCACTCCGAATCCTCGGAGGCGTTTTTCTGCCACATGCCGGGGGTCAAGGTCGTCGTGCCATCCACCCCGTATAACGCAAAGGGGCTCCTGACTTCCGCCATCCGCGACCCGAACCCCGTGGTCTTCCTCGAGCCGGCACGCCTCTACCGGTCGATAAAGGGCGAGGTGCCGGACGGGGAGTACTCCATACCGCTTGGCAAGGCCTCGGTGTACCAGGAGGGCGTGGATTTTACCGTGGTGGCGTGGGGCACGATGCTCCACAGGGCCGCGGATGCCGCCGAGGGTTTTGACTGCGAGATAATAGACCTCATGACGCTCAAGCCCTTTGACGAGGAGACGGTGCTCGGCTCCGTCAAGAAGACGGGCAGGCTCGTCGTTGTTCATGAGGCCACCATGAACCTCGGGCTCGGGGCCGAGGTGGCCGCCCTTGCCGCGGGCGAGGCGATAGAGTACCTCAAGGGGCCGGTGATAAGGGTGGCTGGGCCGGAGGCCGTCGTGCCAATGGCAAGGCTCGAGGACGATTATATGCCCGGGGTGGAGAGGATAAAGAGGGCGTATGAGAAGGTGATGCGGTATTAAGGCGCGTTATCGCGGCAGAGCCGTTTTATCTTCAGGGCCATCCCAATCCAAATGCGCCGGTCCCGACCCGTATCTGCTTGAGAATCCCCTGCGGCTTGCCGCAGGGAGCTTCAATTTCTTCAGGCTGCTCAAAAAGCTCCCGACCCACGCCACTTGGCGTGGGTGCCCCGGAGACGTCGAGGAGTGAGGAATGAGGCGTACTTTATTATGTACGCCTCAGTGACGAGCGACGAAGACAACGAAGCAGATGGACTTTTTCAGCAGCCTGTTACGTCTTAAACAAGGAGCCTTTCCATGGTCTTTGAATTCAGGCTGCCGGATCTGGGGGAGGGGATAACCGAGGGGGAGATAGTAAAGTGGAGGGTCGTTGAGGGCGAGAGCGTGGAGGAGCACCAGATAGCCCTGGATGTGGAGACCGACAAGGCCATAGTCGAGGTCCCTTCTCCGCGCAAGGGCAAGGTCGTAAAGATAAACAGGGCCGAGGGCGACGTCGTACGCGTAGGAGAGGCGCTCCTTGAGATAGAGGTCGAGGGCAGGCCGGGGGAGGAGGAGACGGCAAGGAAGCCAGCCCCTTCCACGGCCTCGGTAGTCGGCAGGCTCTCTGAAGAGGAATCGGTCGCCGCCGTCCCGAAGGCCAGGGCGCTCGCCCGGAAGCTCGGCGTAGACCTCTCTACGGTTGTCGGCACGGGCCCCGGCGGTGTGATAACCGAGGACGACGTAAGGGGCGCGCTCGCTCCGCCTGAGGCAAGGGCAGGTACAGCGGGGCCGGGCAAAGACAGCGACAGGTTCGGCCCCATAGAGAGGGTCCCCATAAAGGGGGTCAGGAAGAGCATCACGAGGAATCTGCTCACATCCCAGAGGACGGCGGCCTTTGTAACCGGGATGGAGGAGGCCGACGTCACAGACCTCTGGGACCTCAGGCAGCGCGAGAGCAGGGTGGCGAGGAATAGCGGAGTGCACCTGACCTTCATGCCGTTTTTCATCAAGGCCGTGCAGCGCTCGCTCCTTGAGCACCCGATGCTCAACGGCTCGGTGGACGAGAACGGCGCGGAGATAATAGTAAAGAAGTACTACAATATCGGCGTGGCGGTCGATACGCCGGACGGGCTGATGGTGTCGGTGATAAAAAACGCCGATAAGAAGACGGTCCTTGAGCTCGCCTCGGAGTTGCAGGGGCTTGCCGCCAAGGCCCGTGAAAGAAAGATAACGCTTGATGAGCTCAAGGGCTCCACGTTCACCATATCCAACTACGGCCCTTTCGGCGGGACATACGCAACGCCGATAATAAACTATCCTGAGATAGCGATACTCGGCACCGGAAGGATAAGAGAGAAGCCCTGGGTAAAGGACGGGGCCATCGTTATAAGGAAGATACTGCCGCTGTCGCTCACGTTCGACCACAGGGTCATAGACGGCTCCGAGGCCGCCCGCTTCCTCGCGGATGTCGTAAGTCGCCTCGAAGACCCGGCTATGATAATGATAGAGGGCGCGTAGACCTGTTCGCTTTGTGACTTCGCTCATCGCGCGCTATAATCTTATGGGTTAAGATTATCCCGGTTCTAATCTTCTCTTAATCTGAGATAAGTATAATGTGCGAATCGTTGCGCGCAGACCATGAGCGCGCGGAAGATGAACATGCATAGCGAGTGCATTCCCCGCAACTTGTTGCGGGGGCAAGCGAGTGAATAGAAATAGATCATTCCTTTATGTCGAAGATTCCTCGCGGCAAGCCGCGAGGAGCTTCAAGAGTTTGAAAACAAGGGGCTTATAAACGCCCATTACGATATAGGCGTAACCGTTTGAAAAACATAACTTTACCGTGACGGATAAGGAGCGGACTGAATGAAAAAAAGATATCTTGGCAGAGCGATAAGCGTGTCGGTATTTGCCCTGTTTGTGGCCTCGGCCTGTCTCTTTGGCGGCGCGGAGTCATATGCCGGTGAAAAGGAGCAGGATCAAGGGGCGGTCTTGAGGTTGAATGCTGTAAAGCAGGCATATCTCGCAAGGGAGCGCGGCGAGGCCCTCAAGGTAAAGGCCGGGGTCCAGGCCAAGGACGACGCATCGAAGGCGCCGATGCTCATAAGGGTCAAGGCCGAGGAGGTTAATATGGCCACTAACCATTATGAGGCCACGAAGCAGAACACGGTAACGATCGACGGCAAGGCCTATTATGCCGGCGCGAGCGGCTACGCCGGGCACATAACGGCGAACCCCTCCACAAGGTTCTCCAAAGACCCTTTTACAGGCAAGAGCATAGACAAGGCCGAGGCTGTAATCTTCGCGGACGCGTCGAGCAGGGTCCATTACTTCGAATCGGAAGAGACGTATAAGGCGTTCATCGGCCTTGCCAATAACGCAATGCCGCAAGGATACACGAACTGAGATATCGAGGTTTCTCCGCCGGAATGGAAAAGGCCTCAAGGCGATATGGCCTTGAGGCCTTTTTTGTTGCCGTATTGAAGCGAGGAGGCGCGCACGGCAGGGAGTGTATCCTTGTATGTTTTTAAACTGACACCTTGATTTTCAAGGTATTTTTGTTATAGTAATGGATAAATAGCCTGTACCCCGCATCGCACCCCACACCATGTCCGGCCGGCGGCTTTTGGATGAAGACTATATCCATATCCCTATTCCATAAGGCTCTCCTTGCGGTAGCGCTTCTTCTTCTGCCCATACTCATCACGTTTCTCCACGGATACAGGAACAACAGGGAGTTTTTGAAAAAACACATCCTTGACGACTTGACCGTCATCGCCGGGGTCTACGAGGGGCAGGTTTATCAATTTCTCGAGATGTCCAGGCGAAGGGTCCAGGACTTCTCAAGCGACGGGATGATAAGGAACGCGCTTGAAGGCGCGAGCAAGGGCAGGGCCGGGTCCCGGTCATTGAGCGAATACCTGGTCAGGAACAAGCTGGTCCTCGACAAGACCATAAAACGCATAGACGTTATTACGCTCGACGGCAGGGTGGCGGCCTCCACCGACCCGGGGCGCATCGGCGGGGATGTATCACGTGAGGGGTGGTTCATCTCCGGCAGAGATGGCGTAAATGTCGCATCTCACGAGGCCGGCGACGGGGAAAAAACCGAGGTGGCGGCCTCAGCCCCTCTCTTCAGCGTATCAGGGAAGAGGCCCATCGGCGTTATAGCGAATTTCATGGATGTGTCCGAATTGGACAGGCTCCTTGGAGGCGAGTTCACCAGGGAGATGGGGGCGCTCTCCCGGGACAGGGGGGGCGCCAAGACCATGGACGTCTATATCGTCGGCATGGACGGGCGCGTTATCGCGTCGTCGAGGTCCTTGAGCGGCGCGGGACCGGACCGTGTTGCCGCCACGGCGCCTGTGAGGAGATGCCTGGAGTCAGGCCGCGAGACCAGCGGGTTTTACAGGAATTACGGCGGCGTGGAGGTAGCCGGCGCGTCGATGTGCCTGCGGTCAATGGGGTGGGTCCTCCTGGCCGAGGCGCATGCGGATGACATACTGGCCCCGGCCGTGCGTATGAGAAGGGACGCCTCGATAGCGGCCGCGGTGGTCGCGGGGATGGCCGTGGTACTGTTCGCCGTGTTCTACAGGAGCGTTTTAGCGCGTCTGAGGCTCCTCTCGGACGCTTTAAAGGACGTGGCGGACGGGAATTACGACGTGGCGCGGCCCGTCTCTTCAGGCGACGAGATAGGGGCGGTGTTCGGCTCTTTCAACAAGATGGCGAACGAAATCAGGCGCAGGACCGAGCTCCTCGCGCGGAGCGAGGGCAGGTACGGGGAGCTTGTCAACAACCTCTCGGTCGGCATCTACAGGTGTGCGGCGGAGGATGGGCGCTTCATGGAGGTGAACAGGGCCTTCGTGGAGATGTTCGAAGGGGAATCAAAGGAGGACGTGCTCAGCCGCTCCATGTCCGGACTATTCCAGGATAAGTCCATGTGCGATTGCCTTAAAGACAGGGTGAAAGAGGGCGGCTCCGTAACGGATGAAGCCGTTGAGATGGTGACGCTCAAGGGGCGCAGACTCTGGGCGAGCGTTACGGCGGTGGCGAGGAGGGGCGCGGACGGGAAGGTGTATTGCGATGGCGTTATCGAGGACATCACCAACCGCAAAAGGCTCGAGGAACAGCTCCTGCAGTCCCAGAAGATGGAGGCGATAGGCCTGCTCGCCGGAGGGATAGCGCATGACTTCAATAACATACTTACGGCTTTGATAGGCTACGGCAACCTGCTGCTGATGAAGAAGGGTGATGACGAGAATGTAAGGAACTACGCCGGCCACATACTCGCCCTCTCGGACAGGGCCGCGAAGCTGACCCAGGGCCTCCTCGCCTTCGGCAGAAAGCAGGTCATGAACCCCCGGCCAATGGACTTGAACGATCTTGTGAAAAAGGTCGGCAAGATACTCATGAGGCTCATAGGCGAGGACATAGAGCTGTGGGTGAACGTAACGGATAAAATGGTGATGGTAAAGGCGGACGCCTCGCAGATAGAGCAGGTGTTGATGAACCTCGCGACGAACGCGAGGGACGCCATGCCCTCGGGCGGGGTGTTGACGTTATCCACGGACACGGTGCCGCTCGACTCGGAGTTTATAAGGGCCCACGGCGGCGCGGGGGCCGGGGAGCACGCGGTCATTTCGTTCTCGGATACCGGGGAGGGGATGGACCAGGCCACCAAAAACAGGATATTCGAGCCGTTCTTCACCACCAAGGAGGTCGGCAAGGGCACGGGGCTCGGGCTGTCCGTGGCCTACGGGATCATAAACCAGCACAACGGATTCATGGACGTGATAAGCTCTCCGGGGCTCGGCACGAAGTTCAATATCTACCTGCCGCTCACGCGGGAGCCGGCGCAAAAGGCCGAGGCCGTAAGACAGGCCCCCATCCATATCGGGAAAGAGACCGTGCTCCTCGCGGAGGATAACGGGGAGGTGAGGAGGATGACAAAGGCCCTCCTTGAAGAGGTCGGGTACAGGGTGGTGGAGGCCCGCGACGGCGAGGAGGCGGTCAGAAAATACGCCGGGGCCGTGGACGATATAGATATCATAGTCATGGACATGGTGATGCCGAGGAAGAGCGGCATGGCGGCATGCGGCGAAATAAAGAGGATGAATCCGGCGGTAAAAGTCCTCTTTACAAGCGGCTACGACGCTGATATAACGAAGGTCAGGGAGGTCTTCGGCCCGGAGACGGATTTTATCCAGAAACCGGCCCCCACCGCGGAGTTTCTGAAAAAGATCAAGGAGGTCCTTGACAGATGACGGATGAGATAAAGGGCACGCTGGTGATAGTTGACGACAACCCGTATGTGCTCGACGCCACGACGCTGCTTTTAAACGGGAACGGGTACACCGTGGACCCGTGCGACAACGCCTGGGACGCTCTTAAAAGAGTGGAGACGGGCAGGTATGACGCCGTCCTCACGGACGTGCGGATGCCGTTGGTTTCAGGCATAGACCTCCTTGAGAAGCTGCATGAGATCGACAAGGAGCTCCCGGTGATACTCATGACGGCCTACGCGGAGCTCGACGTGGCCGTCAAGGCGGTGAAAAAAGGGGCCTTCGACTTCATCATCAAGCCGTATAACCCGGATTACCTGCTCAACTCGGTGCGGAAGGCGGTGAAGTATTACAGGCTCGTACAGATGGAGAAGGACTACAAGAAGAGGCTCGAGGCCGAGGTCGCGAAAAGGACACGGGAGCTCGAGGACGCGTTCGTGACCGTAAAGGACCTGAGCAGGGAGATAGTCCACAGGCTCACGGCTGTGGCCGAGTACAGGGACACCGCCACCGGCGCGCACATCAAGAGGGTGGGGATATATTCCGGCAGGATAGCCGGCGAGCTCGGCATGCCGGAGAGCTACGTCGAGTCCATCACCTTCGGCAGCGTCATGCACGACATAGGCAAGGTCGGCATATCCGACAACATACTCCTCAAGAACGGCAGGCACACCCCTGAAGAGTTCAATGTCATGAAGACACATACGACCATAGGCGAAAAGATGCTCGCCGATTCGCGGTACCCGAGCCTCCAGCTCGCCGCGAAGATAGCGATCAGCCACCACGAGAGGTGGGACGGGACAGGCTATCCGAGGGGGTTGAAGGGCGGGGATATCCCCCTGGAAGGCAGGATAGTGATGATAGTCGACCAGTACGACGCATTGAGGAGCGTAAGGCCGTACAAAGAGGCGATGAGCCACCCGGAGGCCGTAAAGATAATCACGGAGGGCGACGCGCGCACCAGGCCGCACCACTTCGACCCGCAGGTGCTCAATGCCTTCATCGACCTCGCACCCGAATTCGAGGAAATATACGAAACCAACAACGAGTAGTAAAAAAGGCTGTCTGAAATGCACGGCCCCGCCCGGCAAAAAAATCCGCTCGATACCCTTCCATGAGGCCTCAGGCCTTGATCTTTTTTAGCGTTCCTCCCCCTGGGGTCTTAAGGCCGTGGAGGGTTGAAAATGCCTCTATCGTCCCTCAGACAAGCCCATCAACGGCAATAATTGAAAATTCGACATATACCATCGCTTCTCCCGGGCTTCAAACGCGTCAGGGCCGTGGTTTAATGAAATATTAATGAATTTCGACCTATAATATGATCATAGCCTATGGAAGGGTGCGGATAGGCAGGCTGGATCGAGGCGGATTCAGGCATGGATTCTGACAGGGGGAGACGGCGCCGCCTTGCCGGCAGGGCGGCGCGTAGTTGCAAGACCCCTAAGACAAAAAGGAGACGCGATATGGAACAGAGGGAAGACGTACGCACGGTTGTAGATGCATGGGATTGGGAGACGAGGGTACTGCACTGGGTCAACATGCTGCTGATAATCACCCTAATACTGCTGATGGCAGGCAAGGAGGGGATGGAGATTATCGGCGTTGACAAGACCTTGAGGGCCCCGGTAAAGAAACTCCATTCGTATATAGGGCATGTCTTCGCTATAACGTTCTTCCTGAGGGTGGCATGGGGCTTTGCCGGGAACAGGTACGCAAGGTGGTCCGACATCATCCCCTGCAGCAGGGAGCGGTGGCGGGCCATAGGCACGAACATAAGATGGTACTTGAGCGGGTTCAGGACGGCCCCCGTAAATTCCGCGGGGCACGACCCGCTGGCGTCCATCTTCTACATCGCGCTATTCCTGGTGCTTGCAAGCCAGGTGATAACCGGGGTGCTCCTTTCGGGCCTGGAGTTAAAGACATTCCCCGGCGTCCTCCTTGTCGGGGGTCTCGGGGAGGGGAGCCGCGAGGCGCTCGAGGGCGTCCTTGGAGAGGCCCATGAGTTCGGTCTCCTGTTCATGGCCTTTTTCATATGCGCCCACATCGCCGGGCTCGCGGCCCACGAGATAAAGGAGAAGACGGGGCTATTCTCCTCGATGGTACATGGCAGGAAGTACTTCCGTAAAGAATAGGATATATACAGCGCGTCATAACTTCGCATACCTGCGTTGCTCCTCGGCTCGTCGTTGCGGCGTATACAAAAATACGCCTTCCCATTGCAATTGTAAAGACGCAATGGGAGCCCTGCCTCGCTCTCGTCGCGCCTTGGCAGGCTCCACTTGCTGCGAAGCTATGCAAGTGGAAGTTTGTTCTGACGCTCCGTATCGGCAATTATTTATACGGGGAGGAGGGCCTCTATATGGCCGAGCACTTCCCGCTGGACGCGATAGTCCTGGACATAACCATCCCGGTGACGGACGGGCTTACGCTCCTGGGCAGGATAAGGAATAAGGGGAACATGACCCCCGTGATGCTCCTTACCGCGAGGGACTCAATCCTTGATAAGATCAAGGGGCTGGACGCCGGGGCGGACGACTACCTTACGAAGCCCTTCGTGTTCGGGGAGCTCCTGGCGAGGATAAGGTCGCTGCTGCGCCGCAAGGCTGCGGTCAAGGAGGCGGTCGTCCGCATAGCCGACCTCGAGATAAACACCGCGAGCCACGAGGTCAGGAGGGCGGGGAAGCCTGTAACGCTTTCCGCGAGGGAGTACGCGCTCCTTGAGTACCTGGCCTACAGGAAAGGTAGCGTCGTTACCCGCACCGAGATAGTGGAGCATATCTACAACGAGGACGCCGAGATGGACTCGAACGTGGTCGACGTCTACATAAACTACCTGAGGAACAAGGTCGATAAGGATTTCGGCGAAAAGCTCATCCATACCGTGCGCGGCGCGGGTTACATGCTCAAGGAAGAAGAATAGTCCCCCCATGTTCAACTCCATAAAGATAAAGCTCGTCGTCCTCTTCATAGCGGTTTTCTCGTTCTTCTTCGCCGGGCTTGAGATATTCCTCTACTACGAGCTCGAAGACCTCGTAGTAAGCCTCGCTGACGAGCGCCTCAAGTCGGAGGTGGAGACGCTGGCCAATATGATCATCGTGGAGGAGGTACAGCATACCGAGCTTTCAGCGGAATTGAGCGAGCTCGCTTCCGCCTCGACAGGGGTCTACGCCGAGAAACTCTCCGGCCATTACTACCAGATAGTCGCGCCCGACGGGAAGATAATAGTACGTTCTCCGTCGCTTTCAAAGGCGGACGCCGCGCTGCCGGTGGTCCCCGGCTCGCAGACCCCGGACTACCGGACCGTAACCGGCCCGGATAACGCGCCTCTGCGCATTGTTACCCGCATCTACGTCTTCGCGGGCGGGGCCATGACATTTCAGGCCGGGGACTCTTTAACCGATACGTACAGGCTCTTGAGCTCCTTCAGGAACGTGGTCCTGGCCCTGTTCCCCGTGGCCTTCGTCCTCTGCGGGGTAGGCGTTTTCATCGTCACGGGCTTCGCGCTCAAGCCCCTGAAGGACTTTTCATCGAAGATAGGGGAGGTGACGGAGGAGAACCTGAACGAGAGGATAGAGGAGAAGGGGCTTGCAAGGGAATTGAAGCCGCTGGCAGGCGACTTCAACACCATGCTCGGGCGCCTCGAGGAGTCTTTTTCAAGGCAGAAGCGGTTCCTCTCCAACGCCTCGCATGAGCTGCGGACCCCCACCACCATCATCAAAAGCTTCTGCGACGTCACCCTCAACAGGGAGAGGACCGCCGAGTATTACAGGGAGGCCATAGCCAGGATAAAGGAGTCGGTCGACAGGATGTGCGAGATAATCGACAGGACCCTCGTCATATCGAGGCTCGATACCAGGGAGGCGCAGTTCAAGCATGAAAAGATGGACCTGATGGACGTGATGAAGAACGTTATCAGGATAATCGAGCCTTCGGCGGAGCGCAAATCCATATCCATCAGCTTGAGCGGAGGCCCGGCCGTCGTAAAGGCCGACCGCGAGGGGCTCATCCAGGTATTTACGAATATCGTGGAGAACGCCATAAAGTATAATGTGGAGGACGGCCGCATAGATATCGGCATAACCGAGAGCAACGGCATGGCGAAGGTACGCATGGAGGACACCGGCATAGGGATACCGGCCGGGGAGATAGACAGGATATTCGACAGGTTCTACCGCGTGGACGCGGCCCGCAACGTTACCGTAGGCAGCGGCCTCGGCCTCTCGATAGTCCGCTCGATAGTCGAGGCGCACGGCGGGCGCGTGGAGGTCGAAAGCGAACCCGGCAAGGGGTCGGTATTTACCGTCTGCCTGCCGCTAAATACGGAACAGAGGAACGGACACCATTGAAAAGGCGTTTCAGTCCGATTCTCTTGCGCCGCCCTCGCGCAGGTGTAATGCCCTCCACGCTCTTTAAAATTCGCTCGCCAAAAGTAAGAGTTCATGCTATAAATCATGGAATCGAGGAGACGGCTCCGGTATAATAATCACATGGAAAGAACGGATATCCCCAGGAGAAGGCTCGGCAAGACGGACGTAGAGATAACGATACTCGGGCTCGGCGGAGAGGGCGTTTTAAGGACCTTTGGGCATGGAAAAGAGGCCGACGCGCTCATAAACACGGCCCTGGACCTCGGTGTGAACTACTTCGAGTCCGCGAGGGCATACGACGGGAGCGAGTCCTACTACGGGGCCGCCCTCAAGGGCAGGAGGGAGAGGGTCTTCCTTGCGAGCAAGACCCACGCGAGGGACAAAAAAGGTGCGCTTGCCCACCTGGAGGCGTCGCTCAAGGAGTTGAAGACCGGGTATCTCGACCTCTGGATGGTCCACGACGTAAGGACCGAAGAGGAGATTAACTCGATATTCGCCCCGGGCGGGGCCATGGAGGCGTTCATAGAGGCGAGGGACAAGGGCCTTGTGAGGTTCATCGGCGTCACGGGCCACCACGACCCCGTCATATTGAGAAGGTCCATCGAGGCGTTCGACTTCGATACCGTCCTTATCCCGGTAAACCCAGCGGAGCCGCGGCACAAATGCTTCCTTGAGGAGATAGTGCCAATAGCCGGGGCCAGGGACATC
>JACRLF010000032.1 GCA_016235365.1 Deltaproteobacteria bacterium
GCAAAAACGACGGCTGTTTTTCCAACACAACTTTGCGAGGAAGAGCCTCGCGGAATTCTCAGTCTTTATAAGGGTTTCAAATGATTTTAGATCCATGACACCATTCTAAATTGGTGTCAGATCTTTTACAATCACCAAAAATTTTTGTCTTTAACTTGTGCAGGGATTCTAAGTCTGACTGACAAATCATCACTCCCCGATAAGTCTGGCAATCCTTTGCCTTCTTTAATCGTACCTTCAAAAATGTCGTCCATGCCTTGCCCCAGACTGAGATCTTCATGCCTTTGCAGCCATTTATTAAATTCATCAATTGTAGTCATAAAATGGACGTAGAGATTAACTTCAATCCTCTTATAGTATCATTCCAAAATGTCAAACCGCTTTGAGTATTATTACCCCCTCATCTCCCGGCGGCCCCCTCCCTCTACTTGAGCAACTCCCGCGCCCTCCGGGCGTCCCTTCTTATCCGGTTTATAAGGGCGGCTTTTGTCTTGAAGGTCTTTTCGTCCCTTAGCCTCCTTACGAACGAGACCTCCATCTTCCTGCCGTATATGTCGCCACTGAAGCCGAGTATATGCACCTCCACGGTCTTCTCCCTGCCCCCGAACGTCGGGGCCGTGCCGATGTTGAGCACCGCGGCGCGCCTGACGCCGCCGACAGAGGCGTACGCTGCGTATACGCCGTTTTTCGGGACAAGCTCGCTTGAGACCCTGAGGTTCGCCGTGGGGAACCCTATCTCCCTGCCGACAGAGGCCCCCTTCACGACCCTGCCCTTTATCCTGTAGTCTTTGCCGAGGAGCGAGGCGGCCTTTCTCACCTCGCCCGTCTTTACAAGCTCTCTTATGAGGGAGCTGCTGACTATCAGGCCGGCTTTCCTGTAGGCCGGCATCACGCGGACCTTGAAGCCGAGCTCCTCCCCGAGCTCCATCAGGTACTCTACGGTCCCGGTCCTCCCCCTGCCGAACGAAAAGTCGTGGCCGACCCAGACCTCCCTGACCTTGAGCCCCTTTATCAGCACGTCCTCGACGAATTGCCTCGGGTGCGTCGCCGCGAACTCCTTCGTGAACTCCGCAAGGATGAGATAATCTATCCCCAACTCCTTGATAAGCCTTCTCTTGTCCTCCATGTCGAGCAGAAGGGGCGGGCTCCTGTGCGGCGCCACCACCTTCAGGGGATGCGGCTCAAAGGTATATACCACGGAAGGCACGCCCTCTTTCTCAGCCCTCGCAACGACCCTTGAGATTATCCTGCGGTGGCCGAGGTGGATGCCGTCGAAATTGCCGAGGGTGAGTATCGGGTTTTTGACGCCCTTTAGTCCCTTAAGGCTTCTCAATACTATCATAGATTGGCGATATGGCGGATGCGCTCAATCGCGGCGCGCCGCCCGGTATCCGTAGAATAAAATCATCTGCTCATGCCCTGGCGTACGCGAACGGGGCGCTAAAACTTCCCGGACCTCAGTATCTGGAACGCGAGCCAGAAGCCCAGAAGCGAGGCTATCAGGAACCCCAGGACGCCGAGAGCGGCGTAGCCCCATATCCTCGGCGCGGTGTCGGTCGAGATGACGAGGGAAGAGCCGATGACGAGGGCGGCCATTATTATCCCGAACGTCAGCCTGTTCGAGGACCTGTCCATCTCCCCCATGAAGTCCTCGAGCCCCCTGTGCATGAACTCGATCCTGAGCCTGTCCCCGGCTATCTTGTCCATTATATGCTCCACCTGTCCGGGGAGCTTGCTTATGAAGGACTGGCCGTCCGATAGCGTCTGGAGCGCCTCCTGCGCTATGGCCGTGGGGCTGTAGCGCTCCATGAAGAGCTTCGAGGTGTATACCCCGCTTTCCTCCAGTATGTTGGCCTCCGGGAATAGCAGTCTCGATAGCCCCTCGAGCTCTATGAGGCACTTGTCGAAAAGCAGCAGCTCCCTCGGCAGCATGACGCCGTGGCGCGCGGCAAGCCTGATGTAATCCATAAGTATCTCGCCCACGCTCACGTATTTGAACGGACGACCGAAGTAACGCAGGATTATATCATAGTACTCTCTTTCAAACGACGCCTTGTCTATATGCTCCGGCAGTATGCCCATGTCCTGGTAGACCTTGATCAGCCCCTCGAAATTCTCGGAGACCAGGTTGATAAAGACCTCGGCGAGCTGCGCCTTGAGCTTCCTGTCGAGCCTGCCGACTATCCCGAAATCGACGAGGGCGATCCTCTCCGGGCCTACCACGAATATGTTGCCGGAGTGCAGGTCCCCGTGGAAGAGGCCGAAGTCGAAGACCTGCTTGAAAAAGACGTCCGCTACGATGTGCGCCACCTTGCGGGTGTCTATGCCGCGCTCCCTGAGCTTATCGACCCTGTCCGCCTTTATCCCATCGACCCGCTCCATGGTGAGGACGAGTTTGCCGGAGTACTTCCAGTATACCTTCGGTATCATGACCCTGCCGTCGCCGGCGAAGTTGGTCCTGAACCTCTCCATGTAGCTCGCCTCGAGGGTGAAGTCCATCTCTTTTCTTATCACCCTCGAGAACTCATCGACTATCCCTACAGGGTCGTACAGCGCGCTCTCAGGTATGTGTTTAAGCGCCAGCCTGGCGAGATAGCCGAGTATGACGATGTCCGTGTCCACGACCTCGGCTATTCCTGGCCTCTGCACCTTTATGACGACCTCGTCCCCGGACGCGGTCACGGCCCTGTGTACCTGCGAGACCGAGGCCGCGGCTATCGGAGTCTCTTCAATCCTTGAGAAGAGCTCTTTCACGGGCCTTTTAAAAGACCCCTCTATTATAGCCGCAACGTCCTTGAAGGGGAACGGCGCGACGTCGTCCTGGAGCTTCAGAAGCTCGATGATGAACTCCTGCGGCAGGATATCCGGCCTCGTCGAGAGTATCTGGCCGAGCTTGATGAAAGTGGGGCCGAGCTCCTCGATGGCGAGCCTCAATCCCACGGCCGCGCTCTCCCCGTCCTTTACGCGCTTTTTCCCGAACACCTTCTGATGGACGGACAGGAGCCTCGTCAGATGGAGCCTCTCCATGAAAGGCCGGAAGCCGTGCCTTGTGAAGACGGCGACGATGTCACGCAGCCTTTTTATGTTCTTGTACGCGAGGTGCAGCCTTAGAGACATTATCTCCCCCGCCCTCTGCCCTTGCGCCCGGCCTTGCGGCCGAACTCTTCGGCGAGGACCAGCTCTATCCTTCTCCTCTCGACGTCCACCCCCTCTATGCGCACGGATATCCCGTCCCCGAGGCCGAACTTCCTCTTCGTGTTCTCCCCGATGAGGTTGTGCCTCTTGCCGTCGAATATGTAGTAATCGTCAAGGAGCGTTGAGACGTGGACGAGCCCTTCGACGAAATACTCCTTGAGCTCCACGAAGACCCCGAAGCTGGTGACGCCGGAGATGAAGCCTTCGTACGTCTCCCCGACCTTATCCTTCATGAACTGGGCCTTCTTTAAATCGACTATCTCCCGCTCCGCCTCCATCGCCTTCCTCTCCCTCCCGGAGGTGTGGCCGGCTATCTCCGGCAGGACGGCCTCCATCCTCTGCCTCTCGTCCGCGGAATACCTGTTGTGGATAAGGAGTTTCAAGAGCCTGTGGACGACGAGGTCGGGGTATCTCCTTATAGGGGAGGTGAAGTGCGTATAGTCCTCGAAGGCGAGGCCGAAGTGCCCGATATTCTCCTCCGAATATATTGCCTGCTTCATGGAGCGCAGGAGCACGTGGTTTATGAGCTTCTCCTCGGGCCTGCCCTCCGCGGCCTTGAGCACCTCCTGGAACGCCTTCGGTCCCTGCGCGCCCTTGAGCTGAAGCCCGAACCCGGCGATGAACTCGACGAAGTCGTCTATGCTCTCGCGGTCCGGCTCGCCGTGCACCCTGTAGAGGAACGGCAGGTTGCGCCTGGTGAACTCCTCCGCCGCGGCCCGGTTGGCCGAGAGCATGAACTCCTCTATGAGGCGATGGGCCACGTTCCTCTCGGACCGCACGATGTCCTCGATGTTCCCCTCTATGTCCAATATTATCTGAGGCTCCGGGAGGTCGAAGTCTATGCCCCCGGCCTCCATCCTCCTCCGGGTGAGCTTTTGCGCAAGCTCCTCCATCGTCTTGAGGTCCGGCAGTATCCGCGAGTACCTCTGCGCAAGGGCGTCGTCCGCGCCTTCGAGGAGCTTTTTGACGTTGGTGTAGGTCATCCTCTCCGCGCTCTTTATCACGCTCTCGTAGAACCTCTTCTTGGTCATATGCCCCGAGGCGTCGAAGTCCATCTCGGCGGTGAGCGTCAGGCGCTCCTCGTGCGGGTTGAGGCTGCATATGCCGTTTGAGAGCGCCTCCGGCAGCATCGGGACGCACCTGTCCGGGAAATAGACGCTCGTGCTCCGGGCGTAGGCCTCGGCGTCTATGGCGCCGCCCTCCCTTACGTAGCGGCTCACGTCGGCTATGGAGACCCAGAGCCTGTACCCGTGATGTGTACTCTCTATGGATACCGCGTCGTCGAAGTCCCTGGCGGTCTCCCCGTCTATGGTGACGACTGTCCTGTCCCTCAGATCGACCCTCCCCCTTATATCCTCCTCCAGGACGCGCGCCGGTATCTCCTTTACCTCCTCCATGACGTGCGCAGGGAACCTGTTGGGAAGACCGTACTTCTTCAGTATCACATCGGCCTCCACGTCCGGGTCTTCCGGGTCCCCCAGTATCTCTATCACCCTGCCGGCGGCTACCGTGTCCCTTGACGGCCACCTGGTTATCTCAACGGCCACGATAACGCCGTCAGGGGCGCCCTTGGAATCCTTCGGGGGTATCACTATCTTGTCGAGTATCCTCTCATCCGACGGGATTACGGAGGAGAACTCCCGCTCTTTCTCTATCCTCCCGGTAATCACCTTGTGCGCCCTTTTTATGACCCTTATGATGCGGCCTTCCCTCTTGCCGCCCTCTTTGTACCCCTCCACCCTCGCGGCCACCGTATCGCCGTGCATGGCGCCGGCAAGCCTTCGCGGGGCTATGAATACGTCCGTACCGCCTTCGTCTGGACGGACGAAGCCGAAGCCGTCCGGGTGGCAGATAAGCTCCCCTGTGATGAGGTTCATCTTTGAAGGGAGCCCGTACCTGCCCCCCCGTATCTCTATGAGCGTCCCGTCGCTTACAAGCCGTTTGATGAGCCGCTTGAACTTCTCCCGCCTGTCCCTCTTCACGCCGAAGACATGGACGAGTTCCTTGAAGGACATGGGCTTGTACGCGCCTTCCTTCATGAACTCCACTATCTTTTTCGACGGGTCTTCTTCCGTTTTATCAATATCTTTATCCATAGTCTTATACGCGGTGCGGCCTCCCCATCCCTTTAAATTTAAAAGACAATACTTACTGCGCGGGTGATCAATCCTGCCTCCGAATTATTTTATTCGGTCTTCCGTCCCCGCAATCCGGCGCTATCCTGCGGCATCGCGAGTGGATATAATCAGAGGTTCGTCGAGTTTACATTAGCAGGTTGTTGAAAAACCCTCGCGTCCGTTCAGGCTGTCGAAGATTCCCCGCGGCTTGCCGCGGGGAATCTTCGACATGTAAGGAAGTATCTATATCCGATTCGCTCGCTTAACCCCGCGGCAAGCTGCGGGCTGGGCGCTCGCTATGCATGTTCAAAAAGCTCCCGACCCACGCCACTTGGCGTGGGAGGCGTCGAGGAGCGAGGAATGAGGCGTATTTTGTCCATACGCCGTAGCAGAGCGACGATGACAACGCAGTAGATGGACTTTTTCAACA
>JACRLF010000033.1 GCA_016235365.1 Deltaproteobacteria bacterium
CGGAGATGGTGATGCCCGGGGATAACGTATCGCTTGAGGTTGATCTGATAACGCCGATAGCGATGGAAGATGGGCTCCGGTTCGCCATCCGCGAAGGGGGCAGGACGGTGGGCGCGGGCGTAGTGACAAAGATATTGGCTTGAATTTTACTGTTGACATATATACGGCAAACGATTAAAAACAATCTTTACGGCGGAAGGGAAATACTACGGAGTCATATGGTGGATAACCAGAAGATAAGGATAAGACTCAAGGCGTTCGACCACAGGCTGCTCGACAAGTCGGTCAAGGAAATAGTCGATACCGCCCGGAGGACGGGGGCAAGCATCAGGGGGCCTATCCCGTTGCCTACGAGGATCAACAAGTTCTGCGTACTGCGTTCTCCGCACGTCGACAAGAAGAGCAGGGAGCAGTTCGAGATAAGGACGCACAAGAGGCTGATGGATATCATGGAGCCCACCCAGAATACCGTTGACGCCCTTATGAAGCTCGACCTCCCGGCAGGGGTGGACGTCGAGATAAAGCTTGATTAGCAGGCCGGGCGCGTCCGAGGCGGAGTGTACCGTCCCGGGAAGGCGTGAGCCAGGCTGGTAAGACCCCGGGGTGGAGAGTTTATAACGGCTTGATAGACTCTAAAAAGTTATGCTCCGGGCCGGCAGGTAAAACCGTACAGAAAAGGTTGAGGATATGATAGAAGGCATTCTTGGAAAAAAGATAGGCATGACGCAGATATACCCCGAAGGCGGGGCGCAGATACCGGTCACCGTCATCAGCGCCGCATCATGCTATGTGGTGCAGAAAAAGACCAGGGAGAGCGACGGCTACGAATCCCTCCAGGTCGGCATCGGCGAGAAGAAGGAAAAGAGGGCGAATAAGCCGATGAGGGGCCACTTCAAGAAGGCCGGGACGCCGTGCCTCTATACCCTGACCGAGTTCAAGGGCGAGGAGCTTGATAAGTACAAGGCAGGCGCTCCGCTCAACGCGGCCGACGTCTTCAAGGCAGGGGATATAGTGGACGTCTCGGGCAAGTCCAAGGGCAAGGGCTTCCAGGGCTCCATGAAGAGGCACAACTTCAGCGGCGGAGGCGGGTCTCACGGGTCCATGCACAACAGGGCCCCCGGCTCCATCGGGTCGAGCTCCGACCCGTCGAGGGTATACAAGGGCATGAGGATGGCCGGACACATGGGCGACCATAGGGTCACGGTACAGAACCTCGAAGTGGTCGACGTAAGGGCGCAGGAGAACCTGATCCTCGTAAGGGGCGCCGTACCAGGGGCCGTCAACAGCATAGTCGTAGTTAAGCGAGCCGTTAAGAAATAATCGGCCTGGGTGAAAGAAAACCGTTGAGAAAAGCCTGCGGTTTGTGTATATTAATAGATTACCAAATTTCAAGGGAACTGCGATGACAGCGGATGTATTGAACAAGGACGGAGTCAAGGTATCGGAGATAGACCTGAACGACGCCATTTACGGCGCGGAGGTCAAGGAGCATCTTTTCTACGAAGTGGTTAAGATGCAGATGGCCAACAGGAGGGCCGGTACCGCATCTACGAAGACCAAGGGCGAGGTAAGCGGCGGCGGGGCCAAGCCGTGGAAGCAGAAAGGGACCGGCAGGGCGCGGTCGGGCTCGATAAGGTCCCCGCTCTGGAGGCACGGCGGCACGGTCTTCGGCCCCCACCCGAGGGATTACTCGTACAAGGTGCCGAAGAAGGTCGTAAAGGCGGCCCTGAAGTCGGCGCTCAGCCTCAAGCTCAAGGACGGAAGGCTCAAGGTGATCGATTCTTTTGAGCTTGCGGAACCGAAGACCAGGCTCGCGGTCGAGATACTGAAGAAATCGAGCCTCGATAACGCCCTTATAGTCATAAGCGGGGAGAACCGCAACCTGACGCTCGCTGTGAGGAACCTCAAGGACTTCAAGGTGCTCAACGCCGCCGGGATAAACGTATACGACCTCCTGAACTACGATAACATCCTGATTACGAGAGGCGCGCTGGAGAAAGTCGAGGCAATGGCACAATGAAGAACGTATATTCAGTGATAAAGTCGCCCGTTATAACGGAGAAGAGCACAATGAAGACGGCCGAGGGGCAGGCCATATTCTGGGTAGACGCCGATGCCAACAAGAACGACATCAAGAACGCCGTTGAGAAGATATTCAACGTCAAGGTGCTCGGCGTAAACACGCTTAAGGTCGCCGGCAAGGTAAAGAGGATGGGCAAGTACGTCGGCCAGAGGTCCACGAGGAAAAAGGCATACGTAACCCTCAAGGAAGGCGACAAGATAGAGTTATTCGAGGGCGTTTGATAGTTCCTTCGGGGTCTGATTAAGCGCGGCCCGGGGCGGGACGATTCAAGGCTTGAAACCCCGGGTTATACAGAACGTAAAATAAAGAAAAAGAGACCACACCAATGCCAGTAAAAAAATACAACCCGACATCTCCGGCGCTCAGGGAGAAGACGACCGTAGTATTCGAGGGCATCGCAAAGAAGCGTCCCGAGCGTTCCCTGACCCGCCCCGTGAAGCGCACGGGCGGCAGGAACAACAACGGAAGGGTCACGAGCCGTTGGATAGGCGGAGGGCACAAGAAGCTCTACAGGTTGATAGACTTCAAGAGGGACAAGCGCGGCATACCTTCCCGCGTCTCGACGCTCGAGTACGACCCGAACCGCACGGCTAATATCGCGCTCCTGAGCTACGCCGACGGCGAGAAGCGCTACATACTCGCGCCGCTGAACCTCAATGTGGGAGATACCGTGATAGCCGGCCCCGAGGCCGACATAAAGCCCGGCAACGCCCTGCCGCTCAAGGCAATCCCCGTGGGAACCTTCATACATAATATAGAGATGAAGATAGGCAAGGGCGGGCAGCTCGTAAGGAGCGCCGGGGCGTACGCCCAGCTTATGGCCAAGGAAGGGGATTACGCCACGGTAAAGCTCCCCTCCAACGAGGTCAGGTTCGTACTGCAGGAGTGCTACGCCACCATAGGCCAGCTCGGCAACATAGACCATGAGAACGTCACCATAGGCAAGGCCGGCAGGAGCCGCTGGCTCGGACGCAACCCCAGGGTGAGGGGCGTGGCGATGAACCCGGTAGACCACCCGCACGGCGGCGGAGAGGGCAAGAGCAAGGGCGGAAACCACCCGACGAACCCGTGGGGCGTGCCGACAAAGGGATATAAGACCAGAAGGCGCAAGGCCACAGACAAGTATATAATAACCAGGAGGAAGTAACGGTGCGTTCCGTAAAAAAAGGCCCGTTTGTTGACAACCATCTTTTGGAGAAGGTGCATGGCGCCGGCGACGTCAGGGCGAAAAAGGTAATTAAGACCTGGTCGAGAAGGTCGATGATAATCCCGGAGATGGTGGGCTTCACAATCGCGGTCCATAACGGGAGGAAGTTCATCCCCGTATTCGTCACGGAGAACATGGTGGGGCACAAGCTCGGCGAGTTCTCGCCGACCAGGACCTTCCAC
>JACRLF010000034.1 GCA_016235365.1 Deltaproteobacteria bacterium
GGCTATCGTACACGCGCTGATGCTCGGCAGGATGTCCATGGGCGGATGCCCGTACTGCCGCAGTATTGTGGACAGGAACGCGGATTACTGCAAGAGGTGCGGCTACGAGTTCCGTTCCAGCGAGTGAGCCGCACTTCCTACCGGGGCGGCGGAGCGCCTGCGGGCCTTTGCGCCTGTGAGGACCCTGCCTTGAGGTCGAGGGCCTCGCTCAGGTTGGCCCTTGCAACGGAGTACTCCGGGTTTATTTCGAGCGCCCTTCCATAGTACCCGATCGCCCCGTCGATGTCGCCCGTAAGGAATAACGCGTAACCGAGGTTGTTGCATGCCTCAGGGGAGCCGGGGTTTATCCTGAGCGCCTCCCTGAAGTACCCTTGGGCCTCCTGCGGCCTGTTCGAGTCGAGCAGGAGGTTGCCTAAGTTGTTGTAGGCCTGCCAGTAGCCGGGGGCCAGGGTTAGGGCCTTCTTGTAGCTTTGAGCCGCCCTGTCGAAGTCGCCGGTCATGGTGAAGGCGTACGCGAGGTTGTTGTATGCGTCCGGGTAGTCAGGCCTTATCTCAAGCGCCCTGTTGAGATACGCAACGGCCTCCACCGGCCTCCCGGAATGCGCCAGTATGTAGCCGATATTGTTCAAGGCCCTCGGGTTGCCGGGCGCCTTCCCTGCGGAGTCCCGCCAGAGCGTTAGCTCGTCCGTCCATACGGTATTGCGCCTCATGGCGGCTACGGAAGAGGCCGCTACAATCAGCGCAACGACCACCCATACGGCCCTCCTTGAGTGTTTCCACCTCAATCTGCCCGCGCCGTAGAACAGCGCCGCGCAGAACGCCGTGATGACGCCGGCGCTTGGGAGATATACCCTGTGCTCGAAGATAACGTCCTTTATCGGGATTACCGACGACTCAACGGAGATGGTTATGAAAAAAAAGAATATCCCGAATGAGATCAGGCGGAGCGCGGGGTCTTTCCTGTCACGCGACTTGAGGTACAGATAGACCGCGGATGAAAAGAGCGCGATGAGGAGCGCGAGCGAGAATAGGACCCTGGGCGCCGCCATCGAGCCGTACAGGGGATAGTCGTAATCGACGTTCTGGCCTATCGGCAGTATCAGGAGCCTCAAATACGTCACGACCACCGTGAACTGGGTGACGAGATAATCATGGACAGAGAGTTTGCGCAGGTCATCGAGCTGTGTGGCCTTCAATACCATATCCGCGCCGGGCCCCGCCGCGCCTGAGGCAAAGAGCGTAAGGGGTATTATAAGGAGGCACAGGAAAAACGGGACGAGAGAGGGCAACTTTTTCCTGAACCCCGCCCAGTCCTCATGCATCGAGAGCTCGAAGAGGACAACGACGATTGGCAGGGTGAAGCTTATCTCCTTTGTCTTTTGCGCCGCGACGGCGGATAAGAGGCTTGCCGCGTAAACGGCCCGCCCCCGCCACCCGCTCCCCTCAGCAAGCCGCGCCTTCACATAGAGCAGGAGCGAAAGGAGGTAGAAGAACGCGGCCAGGGACGCGAACCTCTGGGTTATGTAAGCCACCGCCTGCGTTTGAAGCGGATGCGTGAGGAATATGAGGGACGCGGCAAATGCCATATCGCCGGGCAAAGGCCCCCGGTCGTTGTCCATCCGCCCCTTTTCGCAGACGGCCATTAGGACAAGGGATATGAGCAGATAGAGGAGGATGGCGTTGGAGACATGCACGACGACGTTGAACAGGTGGTAGCCGAAGGGATCGAAGCCGCCGAGCGAGTAGTTGAGGGCAAAGGAGAGGTACGCCACGTATCTCGCGCCTGAGAGGTCGAGGAAGTTAGCCAGGCTCCGGACCTTCAGGTTCGTCTCTATATTGAGATGGTCGTCGAATATAAAGGGCGCGTTCAGGACGCCTGAGTATATGAAGAGCCCGAGGGCGGCGATTACGATGAACGCCGGAAGTCTCTTTCTCATATCATCAGCAGGTTTTTTAGCGTTATGAAACCTCCGAGGGTTTGAAGCCCGTGGAGAGATCATTTTCAGCGTTCTGAAACTTTAAGCCCCTGGAGGTTTTTTTTAAGCGTTCCGGAGCCCATATGGGGTTTTAAGCCCCTGGAGGTTTCATATGCAGACGGGATTGGCCCGGCGTATGTTATAGCCGGCGTCCCTAAAGCCCTATCCTCATGCCGTCGTAGGCGAACTCCATGCCCCGGGGCAGGGCCCCCGTATCTCTCCTGTAGTCGAGGTTGTGGCCGAGGTGCGTGAATATTGTCCTTGCGGCCTTTACGGCCACGGCGGCCTCTATCGCCTGCTCTATGTTGAAGTGGGTGGGGTGGGGCTTGAACCGCAGCGCCCCGACGATAAGCACCTCAACGCCCCTGAGCCTTTCAAGCGAGGCCGCGGGGATGGAGCTGCAGTCGGTCACATATGCCGCCTTCCCTATGCGCCAGCCGAGTATGGTCGCGGGGCCGTGGGATATCTCGACAGGCATGACCCCGACCCCGAATATCTCGAATGGGGAGTCCACGACCGTCGCGGTAAGGTTGGGCTTCCACCCGTCCCCGGCGTCGCCGCAGAAGATGTACTCGAAGGCCCTGCGTATCCTCTCTATCGTATATTCGTTGCCGAAGCACGGGATGGCTGAATTTTGTATGGCGTTGAACGTCCTCAAGTCGTCGATGCCGTGGATGTGGTCGGCGTGGGGGTGGGTGAAGAGCACGGCGTCTATCCTTTCGACCCCGTTGGCGAGGGACTGCTGCCTTAAGTCCGTGGACGTGTCGATGAGGATGTTCCTGCCGTCTGCCTGTATGAGCGCGGAAGACCTCGTGCGCCTGTTGCGCGGGTCATCGGAGGCGCATACCTGGCAGTGGCAGCCGATGACAGGGACGCCTGTGGATGTGCCGGAGCCTAAGATAACGATTTGCATTGGTATCGTTGTGCGCAGGCCCATAACCGGTGGGCCGGACGCTCTATCCGGAGGGCTCCCTGTTGAACATGCATAGCGAGCGGCACGGCCCGCAGCAAGGCGCAACGCCGCCTCTTCAGGCGCGCCTGCGATATCCCTGCTCCGCCCTTTCAAAAAAGCCTTGGCCGTGGCCGCGCCGCATGGACTACTTCTTGAACTCTCCGACAACGGTGAGCTCGGAGAGAACTTCTTCATCGTGGGGGGCGTCTGCTATATAGTCGGTAAGGTCGCACCCCGCGTAGTGCTCGAAGTGCATGCCGTCCATGAAAAGGGGGGACGTGGTGGCGTCGTAGACCTTGTCTTTATAGGCGAAGTAAATAGGATTTTCAGGGCTGCTTCCGTCGTATTTCTTAAGCTCCGCCTCGTCGAATACCTTCATAATGCTAAATAATATAAAACGGCGTCGGCATGAAAGTCAATATAAATACGATGATGGCGGCGAGGCATACGAGCTTCCTCGCCGCGTCGAGCGGGGCGTGCTGGTCCTCAACCGGCGGGTGCCACATGCCGATGACGGAGATGAGCACGGCCCATATGAACCAGCCCGGCCAGCTCGTCATGCCGAGGATAATGAGCGCCCCTACCATGGCGAAGGAGAAGGCCCTGTGCCTGCGGCCGAGGATAGCGTATATGATGTGTCCGCCGTCGAGCTGGCCCATGGGCAGCAGGTTCATGGCCGTAACGAACATCCCCAACCAGCCGGAGAAGGCGACCGGGTGGAGCATTATGTCGGCGCCTTCAGGCAGGGGGCCCACGATGGCGTATGAGAGGAGACGGAAGACAATGGACGTGCCCAGGCCCAGGGACCCGCCCATCAAGGCCTTCGGGACGATGGTGGAGATCTTAAGCCCCCACGCCGTGACGAAGAGCGCGACGGCGAACCCGGACAGGGGTCCTGCGGCGCCTATGTCTACAAGGGCCTTTTTCGTGGTTATGGGGGACTTTATCCTGATTACCGCCCCGAACGTCCCTATCATAGGCGGGATAGGGGGCCCTGGTATGAACATCGGCAGGGTCGTTTTAACCCCGTGCCTCCTCGATGCGATATAGTGGCCCAACTCATGCGTTACGAGTATGAGGAGGAGTGACGCCGAAAAGGGGATGCCCCAGGTGAGGCGCGCGGGATGGTGGATGATGTCAGCCCCCTGGTACAATGCCCCGGCGATGACCGTTGTAACGGCGGTGGCGATAAAGAGCGCCGCGGCGAGCAGGTACCTCGGACGCTCCTGCGCCGGCTCGGTCTCATACGGCCCCGGAAAGGGGCCCTCCAGTCCTTCTTCCCTGAATTCGTCCATTTTTTCAGCCCCCCCAGGTGTTTCTGCGCTTCACGTAAGAATGGTAGATCATTATTATCGCCTGGGCTATGCTTATGATTATCGGGCCGGCTATTATGCCGATGAAGCCGAATGCGTTCACGGCCCCTATGATGCTGAAGAAAAGGAGCATCGGGTGGAGGTCCGTCCTTCCGCTTACTATCACGGGGCGTAGCAGGTTGTCGAGCAGGCCTATGACGAGAGCGCCCCAGAGCGCAAGGATTACCCCCTTTGCGTAGCTCCCGATTATAAAGAGGTATATGGCCGCAGGGCCCCAGACCATGGCCGTACCCACGGTCGGGAGGAATGAGAATATGAACATTACGAACCCCCAGAGTATCGGCGAGGAGAAACCGAGGAACCAGAAGGCGAGTCCGCCCGTGGCCCCCTGGACCGCCCCCACCATGACCCCTCCGTAGATAGTGGCGTAGACCACCTCCCTGGTCTTCTTAAGTATACGCCCCTTGTCCTCTTCGGAGATGGGCAGGAGGTCCTTGGCTACCCCCAGGAGGCCTTCCCCGTCCTTGAAGAGGAAAAACATAGTGAAGAAGGCGAGCACCAGGTCTATGACGAACCCGACGAAGCTCTTTGCAAAGCCCTTGAGCCCGGCCCCCATGAAAGCCGCCGCGTCCTTCACCGTGTTGGCGAAGAAGGTATGGAGGTCTATCCCGGAGATGTCCGTGTAATCCTGTATGTATTTCTCAAGGAACGGGTATATGAAAAACGGCGAGCCGTGCGACCGCGTCTGCATGGCCTTTATGTAGTTCTCCGCCCACTGGTAGATGTTGTAGATGTCGTCCGTCATCGAGAGCACGATAAGCGACATGGGGATTATGATAAAGAGCGCTATAGAGAGGCATGCTACGACAGAGGCCAGTGTGGCGTTTTTATTCGTCAGCCTGAATATCAACCGATAATAGGGGTAAAAAAGGATCACCATAACCACGGCCCAGAAGATAGGGACGAAAAACGGGGCCATGACGAGGTACATGAGGTACCCGATGACTACGGATACGAAGATGGCGATTAGGTTATCGGTCTTCATGGCCTAATGGCGCTCCCGCGCTATAACCTTCCGGGAATTGACAGGCATGGCGAGCGAATCTCAATTGACAAGCACCTTACCTGAAAATTCCCTGTAGCAAATTACAGGGAATTTTAATCTTTTGATTTTTCAGCCCCATCCCAGTATAATAATATACCATTAAAATACAAGTAAATACACTTAAAGAGAGGTTTGCCGCCGTTATGACAAAAGCCGTTGCTTTGCTGTCCGGGGGGCTTGACAGCACCCTGGCGGTCAAATTGATGCTTGACCAGGGCATAGAGGTCCACGCCCTCAACTTCACCTCCGCCTTCTGCACCTGCAACTCCGGCGGGGTGAACAAGGGCGGGTGCAGGAGCGAATCGAAAAGGGTGGCCGACGAGTTCGGCATCCCTATCAAGGTCGTCACAAAGGGGCTCGATTACATAGAGGTGGTAAGGAACCCCAGGCACGGCTACGGCAAGGGGATGAACCCGTGCGTGGACTGCAGGGTATATATGTTCCGGCAGGCCAGGGGCTACATGGAGGAGATAGGGGCGTCGTTCATCATAACCGGGGAGGTGCTCGGCCAGAGGCCGATGAGCCAGCGCAAGGACGCCTTCAGGGTGATAGAGAGGGAGAGCGGGCTTGAGGGCCTGATATTGAGGCCCCTTTGCGCGAAACAGCTTGAGCCCACCATCCCGGAGAATACCGGGCTTGTGGACAGGGACAAGCTCCTCTCAATGCTCGGCAGGTCGAGGCGCGGCCAGATAGACCTTGCCGAAGAGCTCAATATCAACGACTACCCGTGCCCCTCCGGCGGGTGTCTCCTTACCGACAAGATGTTCTCCAAAAAGGTGAGGGACCTCCTCGATCACAAGTTGGACGTCACGAAGAAGGACCTCCTGAACCTCAAGACGGGCAGGCACTTCAGGTACGAGGGGGTCAAGGTAATCCTCGGCAGGGACGAGGCGGAAAATCTGAAGATAAGAAACGCCGTGGAACCCGGTGACACGCTCCTTGAGCCTGCCGGCTTCCCCGGCCCGCTGGCCCTTGTAAACGGCGAGGCCGGGAGCGGCGTCATCGACTTTGCCGCCGGCCTTATCGTCAGATACGCCAATGAAAAGGCCCAGGGCCGGCGCTACGTCAGGGCTGAAAGGGACGGGGTTATCAGGGAGTTCGAGGTCTTCGATGCCGCGGGCGAGGCCGATATCGAGGGCGCGCGCGTATGCTGAAGCAGGGCCGCGTCCCGGCCCCGGGCCGGAAGCCTTCATTGGAGCTACCCTTGAAGGCCGGCATTCGCGAAGAGGACTTAGGCGGCACGGCCGCGAGTCCGTCCGCCGTCGCCAAGTTCGAGAGGCTCAAGGAGATAATCCGCGGCATGGGGTCGGTCCTCGTGGCCTTCTCCGGCGGGGTCGATTCCACGTTCCTCCTGAGGGCGGCCCATGACACGCTAAGGGAGCGCGCGGCGGCTGTCACGGCAACGTCCCCGACGTACCCTGAAAGGGAGTTCAACGAGGCCTGCGCCCTGGCGCGCGCCATGTCCGTAAGGCATATAGTGGTGGAGTCCAACGAGCTTGAGATACCGAACTTCGCCGACAATACCGACAAGAGGTGCTATTACTGCAAGAGCGAGCTCTTTAAGATCGCGCTCGACAAGGCGCGCGAGATGGGCTTGGGGTGCGTGGCCGACGGCTCGAACTCCGACGACCTCGGCGATTACCGCCCCGGCCACGCCGCCGCCAACGAGTTGGGCGTCAGGAGCCCTTTGCAGGAGGCGGGGCTGCCAAAGGCGGAGATAAGGATTTTGAGCAAAGGGCTCGGCCTGCCGACGTGGAACAAGCCGAGCTTCGCGTGCCTCTCTTCGAGGTTCCCCTACGGCACCCGCATAACGGAGGAGCGGCTCGATAAGGTAGGAAAGGGGGAAGACATCCTGCGGGCGCTCGGGTTCCGGCAGTTCAGGGTCAGGTACCACGGGGATACCGCCCGGATAGAGGTGGACGCCGGGGAGATACCGATGTTTTTAAACGAATCCTTGCGTGGACGTATAGTCGAGGGTTTTAAGAAGATAGGGTTCGTCTACGTAACGCTCGACCTGCAGGGCTACAGGACCGGGTCCATGAACGAGGCGATAGGAAAAAGGGCCGCGGGGGATAGCGGGGCGGGGCGTGGAACACGCTCCGGCGAAATCAACTAAATGGCTGGCGGAGCCCGCCCTACAGAACTTTGTCCCGCGCCGCCACCCCTCTTTCAGAGAAGATAGGAGACAGGCGCGTTCGCGCTCTCTTTTGCGGTCTTCGACTCCTCAAACCACTGCCTGAAGTGATGCTTGA
>JACRLF010000044.1 GCA_016235365.1 Deltaproteobacteria bacterium
CGCGTCCGTTCAGGCTGTTCAAAAAGCTCCAGATACAAGGCGTCGAGGAGCGAGGAATGAGGCGTATTTTGTCCATACGCCGCAGTGACGAGCGACGATGACAACGCAGTAGATGGACTTTTTCAACAGCCTGCTATTTGATCGTCATGAAGAATACGCGGTAGACAAGGAGGGTCAGGCCCATCCCGAGAAGGGACCCGATGATAATCTCGGTCTTGGTGTGGATTCCTCCGACAAGCCTTGAGTGGCTGACCATGATCGCCATTACGAAAGAGAGTATCGCCACGGTCGGGTCGAGGGTGATAAGGCTTATGGAGGTGAAGAGCGAGAAGGCGACCGCGGCGTGCCCGCTCGGCATCCCGCCGTGAAGGGGCCTGCCCCGGCCTATCGTCGCCTTTGACACCACGACCGCTATAAGCACCAGGAGAAGCGCTATTACGGCCAAATACCCGGAGAACATCTTTGCCTCCTTCAATACAACGCCCATCGGTTCGTAGAGGTGCTTTGAAAATATCATGTACGCCATTATCGCCACGCCGACCGAGGATATCAGCACCGCCCCGGCCGAGACGTCCTTGGCGTTCTTGGCGATAAGGTTGTGCTTTTCCTCGACGAGGTTCACCACCTCTTCTATCGCAGTATTCATCATCTCGGCGAAGATGAGGATGACTATCGAGATGGAAAAGAGCACGAACTCGACCATCGGCAGGCCGATGAGGAGGCTCAAGACCAGGGCCGCGGCGGCTATCACGTAGTGGTAGCGCACGTGCCTCTGCGTCTTGAAGGCGTATATGACGCCCTCTATCGCGCAATCGAGGCTCTCCAGCCAGTTCCTGGGCTTTATTATTTCCTTACGGTCGTCCATTGGAAAAGAGGTTCGTCATTGCGAGCGAAGCGAAGCAATCTCATCTTTTGATAAATCAATAACTTGGAGATTGCTTCGTCGCGTGCGCTCCTCTACAATGACATCGAAAAAAGAATTAATCAGAGGTTCCATAATTATCGTCTTTTTGCCGTCAGGAGGAAACTCCTGACGGCAATATTCTCAAACCAGCCCCTCATCCCTCAAAAGCCCCATAAGCTCCGCTTCCTTCGCCTTCATCTTCCCGGCCTGTCTGCCGCCCCTTACGTGGTCGTACCCGATGAGGTGCAGGAGGCCGTGGACCATGAGCCTCGCAAACTCCTCTTCAAGCGTGACGCCGAAGCGCTCCGCCTGCTCCACGGCCTTATCAACGGAGATGACTATATCCCCGAGCATGTACTCGTCGTCCATCGGGAAGCTCAGGACGTCGGTCGGCTTATCCATGCCCCGGTAGGCCATGTTGAGCTCCCTTATCCTGGGGTTGCCGACAAGGAGGACGCTCAACTCACGGTTTTTTAACCCCAGGCCTTTTAATGCGGCCCCTGCCATCCGCCTTACCCGCCCAACCGCCGCCCCCTTCGCCACCCTCGCCCCTGCCTCCCTTGCCACCAGGATCTTCACCGCGGCCCTCACGCCTCCTCCGGCGCGGAAACCCTCTTCCTCGACTCCATCCTCTCAAAGGCCCTTATGACCTCCTGCACGATGGGATGCCGGACGACGTCGGCCTCGGAGAAGTTCACGAACTCTATGCCCTTGACGCCCTCGAGTATCTTCTGCGCCTCGACGAGCCCGGAGGGCTTTGCAAGCGGCAGGTCTATCTGGGTTATGTCCCCGGTTATGACCGCCTTTGAGCCGAAGCCGAGCCTCGTGAGGAACATCTTCATCTGCTCTATCGTGGTGTTCTGCGCCTCGTCGAGTATGACGAAGGAATCGTTGAGCGTCCTGCCCCTCATGAACGCGAGGGGGGCGACCTCTATGGTGCCCCTTTCCAGGAGCCTCTGGGCCCTTTCGTAGTCGACCATGTCGTGGAGCGCGTCGTAGAGCGGCCTTAAGTACGGGTCGACCTTGGCGGCGAGGTCCCCGGGCAGGAAGCCGAGCTTTTCCCCTGCCTCTACCGCCGGCCTCGTTAGGATCAGCCTGTCGGCCTCCTTGCTCGTGAGCGCCGCAACGGCCATGGCCATGGCGAGGTAGGTCTTGCCCGTCCCGGCCGGGCCGATGCCGAAGACGATGTCGTGCCTCCTTATGGCGTCGATGTATCTCTTCTGTGCTATGCTCTTGGGGGCGATTATCTTTTTCTTGTAGGATACGTAGACCGTGTCCATGAATACGTCCGCAAGGCGCACCTCCGTGTTCGAGGATACCATCCTTACGGCGTAGTCTATGTCATGGGGGTAGAGGGGATATCCTTTTTCAAGGAGTGAATAAAGCTCGATAACGAGGCGCTCCGCCAGGTCGGCCTTATCCGGCGGGCCCTGTATCGTGACCATGGCCCCCCTCGTGTTTATCTCCACACCGAGCTTTTTCTCGAACCTTCCGATGTTATCCCCGCCTTCGCCGAAGAGCCGCATGGCGAGGCTGTTATCCCCGAGGCTTATCTGTCTTGTCACTCTCCCGGTATCTTCCAAATCGGTTTTCCGCCTCACGGTCTGGCTTGAAGATATCTTACATACGGCTAAATAAAAATATTACCATAATACGCGGGGTTTTGCAATCAAGGCCGCAACCCCGGGGTCTGGCGCTAAGCTTGCGCGGGGTCGGCCCGTATTCTATCAAGCACTGGAAGATAGCGCCGTGCCCCTCTTCTTGAAAACAAGGCACAAAGTTGTGAAGCGGCACTGCACTTGGATATAAAAAAAGCCCCGGTTACGGGGCTTTTTTTGCGTATCTGTATTCTTGAGTTTAAGGGACGCCTTTTCAGGGCGCCAGTTGCCGGGCCAATTCCACCGGCGCGATACTTTCGTTGGGAGTATGTACCGTGTGCCGGATCAGACCGGCACAGACCCGTCCATGAAGATGGTGCTCTTTAAAGCGACGTCCTTCTCCTCCGCGAACGTATCCGTAAAATCCCATCTGGCGGGCTTCCTGAGTATCTCCTGCACGAGCCTGTGGTTCAGAGAGTGCCCGGACCTGTGGGCTATGAGGTGGCCTATCACAGGGGCGCCTATGAGGGATATGTCCCCCATCAGGTCGAGCACCTTGTGCCTGACGAACTCGTCCGGGTACCTCAGGCCGTCCTCGTTGAGGATGTCGCTGTCGCCTATGACTATGGCGTTATTCAATGAGCCGCCCTTTGCCAGTCCGTTGGCCTTGAGCGTTTCGATGTCGCGCAGAAACCCGAACGTCCTTGCGCCGGCTATCTCTTCCTTGAAGACGTCGGTTGAGAAGAGCCCTGTGAAGGTCTGCTTGTTGAGCATCGGGTGAGAGAAGTCGATGCTGTAGTCTATGGTGAACTCGGCCTCTTCAGATGGCAGGAAGAGCACGTACTTGTCGCGGTCCTCCACCTTTATCGGCCTCTTTATCACGAGGTGCCTTCTGGGGCTGGCCTGCGCCCTGAGCCCCACGCCCTCTATCGCCTCGATGAAGTGCGAGGCGCTGCCGTCCATGACCGGGACCTCCGGCCCATCGAGCTCCACCACGGCGTTATCGACGCCGAGGCCGTATAACGCGGCCATAAGGTGCTCAATTGTAGATACGGTGACGCCCTTTGCCCCTATTGTAGTGGCGTAGCTGGTCGCCACGACGTTGGAGGCCACGGCCCTGATGGCCGGGGAGCCCGGGATGTCCTTCCTCAGAAATGTTATCCCGGTATCCTCGCCCGAAGGGATGAGCCTGACATTGACGTCGCAACCCGTATGGAGGCCTATGCCTGAGAACCCTATCGTATCCTTTATCGTATGTTGCATCTTCATAGGGTGATATTAAGCAAGGAGCATGCCACTATTTTAATCCATTAAAATTCAAATAGTTACCATAACAATCGCCACCCAAGGCTGTGTGTTAAATGCCACAAAACCGGATTGTGTCTCTTTTTTGCAACTTAGCGTCTTGTCAACAGGTAGAGCACAAGGGACAGTATGACGCTGATTATTATAGAGGTCGCCAGCGGGAAGTAGAAGACGAAGTTGTCTTTCCTGTAATATATATCCCCGGGGAGCCTGCCGATATAGGGTATCCTGTAGCCGAAAGTCAATACAAGGCCGATGACCGCTATCACGACGCCTATCAATATGAGGCTCTTGCCGAGGATATGCATAATGAAATTAATTATATTTAAGGGGGGCGGCCATGTCAACCCTGACATTGGGTTTCATGGAAAAGGCTGCCTGACGACCGAAGGCAGGAAAGATACGCCGTTTGCGAGCCTCCCGGCGCCGAATATATCGGAGAGGGTCTGGCCTATGTCCGCGAACGTGGCCCTGGTGCCGAGATCCACCCCGGCCCTGAGCCCCTTGCCGTATACAATGAGCGGCGCGTACTCGCGGGAATGGTCTGTCGAGGGCGTCGTGGGGTCGCACCCGTGGTCGGCGGTGATTATGAAGATGTCCTCGTCCGTCAGAGGCTCCATTATCTCCGGAAGCCTTAAATCGATGGCCGCAAGCGCCCTCGCGTACCCGGCGTGGTCGTTGCGGTGGCCATATAAGGTGTCGAGGTCCACGAGGTTGGTGAATATCAGCCCTTCACTGAACTTACCGATGGCCGAGACGGTCTTGTCGATGCCGTCGGCGTCGCCCTTTGTATGTATCTCCTCGGTAAGCCCCCTGTGGACGAATATGTCGCCTATCTTGCCGACTCCCACCACCGGCAGGCCCTTGCCCTTTATCTTCTCAAGCACGGTCTCCCCCGGGGGCTCGATGGAGTAGTCCTTCCTCCCCTCGGTCCTCTTGAAAGAGCCGGGCCTGCCCCTGAAGGGCCTGGCTATGACCCTGCCGACGTTATATCCGTAGAGGAACTCCCTTGCTATCCTGCATACCCTGTAGAGCTCCTCAATAGGGATTACGTCCTCGTGCGCGGCTATCTGGAAGACGCTGTCCGCGGAGGTGTAGACGATGAGCTTGCCAGTCCTCAGGTGCTCTTCGCCCAACTCCTCTATTATCCGGGTGCCTGAGGCGGGTCTGCCGCCAAGGCAACCGTACCCGGTATCCTTCTCGAACCTCTTTAGCATCTCCGGCGGGAAGCCCTCGGGGTACGTGGCGAACATCTTATCAAGCACCACGCCGGACATCTCCCAGTGGCCGGTAGCGGTGTCCTTGCCCGGCGAGGCCTCCCTCATCCGCCCGAAAGAGGCGATAGGGTTCAAGACCCTCTCCACGCGCTCCACCCCCTCTATGAGCCCGAGGCCCAGCGATGCGAGGTTCGGGATATCGAGCCCCCCGGCAAAACGCGCCGTATTATCGAGCGTGTCGCTCCCCCCGTCACCGTACGTCACGGCGTCCGGAAGCTCCCCGACGCCGAAGCCGTCCAATACCAGGATGATCGCCCTTTTAAGCATCTATTTCCATACGGGGCTATACCCTGTACCCCCTCGGCGTTATCATCCTGCCGCCCTCCCTGAACGTGGAGGAGTTGCCGATTATGATTATGGTGAGCATGTCAATCCCACCGTAATGGGCCTCTATCCCGGAAAGGGTGGTTATGAACGCCTCCTCCCCCTCTCTGGCGGCGTTCCGCACTACGCCTACCGGGGTGTCCGGGGACCTGTAGCGTCTCACTATCTCTATCGCCCTAACGAGCCCCTCCACCCTCTTGGAGCTCTTCGGGTTGTAGAAGACCATGACGAAGTCGGCCTTTGCGCAGGCCTCCACCCGTCGCTCTATGACGTCCCACTCCGTGAGGAGGTCTGAGAGGGAGATAGAGGCGAAGTCGTGCATCAGCGGGGCGCCCAGTATCGACGCCGCGCTCACGAAGGCCGGCAGTCCCGGCACCACCTCTATCTGGAAGGCCGGGCCGCCGTCGCCGGCCGCGAGCTGGAGTATAAGCCCGGCCATCCCGTATATGCCTGAGTCCCCGGACGATATGACGGCGACCCTCTTGCCCTCCCTGGCGAACTCTATCGCCTTGCGGCACCTCTCCACCTCGTGCGTCATGCCTGTTGAAAAGACCTCCTTGCCCTCTATAAGCGGCGAGATGAGATCAACATACCTCGTATACCCGACGACGCACTCTACAGACCCTAAGACTCTGCGGGCCTTTTCCGTGAGGTGCTCCACGGCCCCAGGGCCCGTGCCTACGACGTAAACGGCGCCCTTGCCATGGCTGCGGTTACCCTTCCCGCCTTTATCTTCTTTACCCATAAGCTCCTTGCCCCGGCAGAAAATAGAGCCGCAGGCTCGCATACGCCCGCGGCCCCGGTCTTCTCTCTTACGAATTTCGAGCCCCCTGAAGGGGGCCTGACGCTGTTCAACTCCTCCGGCGTGAAGAACTCGATATCAAGCCCCATCCGCCTTGCGAAACGGAGAAGCCCCTGTTCATCCCCCTTCATATCTATCGAGGCGAGGTTCCTTACAGAGAGAGGCGAGACCCCGGCCCTGCCGAGTATCTCGTTGAACGCCTCGGATATCTCCCTTGCCGTCACGCCCCTCCTGCACCCTATGCCGACGACGAACTCCCTGGGCCTCAATATCAGGGTCTTATCCCTTATCCCTTCAGGCACTTCTTCCGTCTCGGCGGTTATGAGCACGACGGCGCGGTCAAGGCCTACATCCTCCGGAAGCGTCCTTTTGAAGGTGAAGGCCTTGCTTGCGCCATAGGCCTTTTTTATCGCCTTGAGCCTACAGGGCCGCCTATCTACTATGACGACCCTGCCGCCGTTCACTATCGCGGAGTTCACGCGCTTTATCTTCCTTATATCCTCTATCCCGCAAGAGAACCTTTGCGCGATATCCTCCACGCAGGGCAGGCCCATCGCATCCGTTGCCGTGGTGATTACCGCCGTAGCCCCGAGGATGGCCGCTATGCGCTCCGCGAGCCTGTTCGCCCCGCCGAGATGGCCGGAGACCAGGCTCACCACGAACCTGCCGGCCTCGTCCGCCACGACGACCGCCGGGTCGAGGTGCTTGCCCTTGAGGTGCGGGGCTATGGCCCGCACGGCTATGCCCATCGCGGATACGAAGAGTATCGCGC
>JACRLF010000045.1 GCA_016235365.1 Deltaproteobacteria bacterium
ATAGCGGACAAAGAGCCCGTGAAGGTGAGGACGGACCTTGACCAGGAAGAGGTCGCCAAGATATTCAAGGACTACGACCTTTTGTCCGTCCCGGTCGTGGACCACGACGGCAGGCTCGTCGGAAGGATCACGGTGGACGACGTCGTGGACGTCCTTGAGGACGAGATATTCGAGGACTTCTACAAGATGGCTGGTTTGAACCTCGAAGAGAGGGTCCTGGACCCGCCCATGCGCTCCATCTGGATGAGGGCGCCGTGGCTACTGATAAACCTCGCCACCGCGTTCCTCGCCGCAAGCGTTGTGGGGGTCTTTTCCGGGACCATACAAAAGCTTGTGGTCCTCGCCGTGTTCATGCCTATTGTGGCGGGCATGGGCGGCAACGCCGCCACTCAGACGATAACCATCGTTGTAAGGGGGCTCGCGCTCGGTGAGTTTTCGCTCAAGAACGCCAGATGGGTGCTCCTTAAAGAGTCCCTGGTCGGGGTCGCGAACGGCCTCCTGACCGGGGTCGTGGCCATGGCCGTCTCCTATATCATAGGGGTCAATCTCATGGTCGGGGTGCTCCTCTTCCTCGCCATGACAGCCAACCTCCTTATAGCGGGCTTGAGCGGGGCCTTTATACCGATAATCCTCAAGTGGTTCAAGATAGACCCGGCCATTTCGGCGACGGTATTCGTGACCACGTGCACGGATATCGGCGGGTTCTTCAGTTTCCTGGGTCTTGCCACGGTGTTCATGAAGATGGGGCTTTTACGATGAAAAGGGGGCTGTACAAGGCCCACGCCGTGGTACTCAACTCTATTGACTACGGCGAGTCCGACAGGATACTCGCCTTTTTCACGAAAGAGCACGGCAAGATCAAGGGCATCGCCAAGGGGGCGCGCCGCTCAAGGAAGAGGTTCGTGGGGAACCTCGACCCGCTCTGCCACATAAAACTGAACTACTACTGCGGCGGAGGCGAGCTTGCAAGGGTCGAGGACGCCTCCCTCATCGAAGGGTTTCATAACCTCAGAACCGACATAGAGCGGCTCTCCAACGCGTGCTATATCCTCGAGCTCGTATCCGAGATGACGCGGGAGGGACAGGTGTTCCCGCGCGTATACGGCATGCTTGCAGGCTTTCTGAGGATGATGGATAGCGGCGCGGGCGCGGACGGGTGTCTCCTCCGGTTCTTCGAGATAAGGCTTCTCAACGCGATCGGGTTCATGCCGTGCATCGACAGGTGCGTGGTCTGCAATAAGCCCATTGACGGGGCCGCGAACGGGGCGGGGCGGCTCAATGGTTTCAGTTCGGAGAAAGGCGGCATAGTCTGCGGCGGATGCCCGGCCGGCGGGCTCCTGCCGATATCTCCGGGCACGGCGCGCCTGTTGTCCACGGCAACGAAGTTCGACGAGGACAAGCTGACAAGGCTTGTCCCGGGCGCTGCGTTCACGGACGAGAGCGAGCGGATACTCTACGACTTCATCAAATTCCAGATAGGCAAGGAGTTGAAGACGAAGAAGTTCATGCACAAGCTCAAGAACGCCGGGTTCTGACCATTTGAAGTTTTCCGGTTATTCGGTTAAAATATATAATTCAGATTGAAAACTCTTGATTTCGCCATAGGAGGGCGGATGTACTTCCAGGACGTGATATTGAACCTTCAGAAATTCTGGGCTGAAAGGGGCTGCGTGCTCCATCAGCCCTATGACATGGAAAAGGGCGCGGGGACCTTCCATCCGGCGACGTTCCTGCGCGTGCTCGGCCCTGAGCCGTGGAAGGCGGCCTACGTGGAGCCCTCGAGGCGCCCTACCGACGGGCGCTACGGCGAGAACCCCAACAGGCTCCAGCACTACTACCAGTTCCAGGTCATACTCAAACCGTCCCCGGACGACATACAGGACATATACCTCGACAGCCTGCGCTCCCTCGGCATAGACCCGCTCGCCCACGACATAAGGTTCGTGGAGGACGACTGGGAGTCCCCGACGCTCGGCGCCTGGGGTCTCGGATGGGAGGTCTGGCTCGACGGCATGGAGATAACCCAGTTCACATACTTCCAGCAGGCCGGGGGCATAGACCTGTTGCCTGTCTCCGGGGAGATAACCTACGGGCTTGAGCGGATAACGATGTATTTGCAGGGGGTGGACAGCGTCTACGACCTCAGGTGGACGGACGGCATCACCTACGGGGACGTGCACCTGAGGGGCGAGATAGAGTACTCGCGCTACAACTTCGAGGAGGCCGACGTCGACATGCTCTTCAGGCTCTTCGACATGTACGAGAAGGAGTCCAAGAGGCTTCAGGAGAGGGGCCTTTTCCTGCCGGCCTATGACTACTGCCTCAAGTGCTCCCATACCTTCAACCTGTTGGACGCCAGGGGCGCGATAAGCGTTGCCGAGAGGACGCGGTTCATAGGCCGCGTCAGGGCGCTTGCCAGGGGATGCGCCGAGGGGTACCTGAGGACAAGGGAAGAGCTCGGGTTCCCGCTCCTCAAGGGGGAGGTTGTGAAGGCGGGGCAGTAATAAGCCAAAAAATGGAGTTTTCATTTTTGCCGACGAATTGAAGATTCTCCGCGGCTTGGCTAGCAGGGAATGCGCTCGCTATGCATTTTAATAAAACCTATCAAGGAGGAATAAAACGTCATGCGTAAGACGGACTCTCACCGCGGCAAGCTCCTGAGAATCTTTGGAATTCAAACATGCTATGCTCGCGTTAATGCCCTATCCAGGCTCTTTGTCCTCCTCCTTGCCCTTTTCATCGTAAGCGGGTGCAGTGGTCTGAGGCCAGCCGAAGTAAAGACAGAAGTAAAGACGAAGGTCATCGACGGTTTCTCTTCCCCTGAGAGCGTCATAGCGGACAAGGACGGCTCCCGGTTCTTTGTTTCAAATGTCGGGGTAAAGCCCGATCCGACCACGAAAGACGGAGACGGATTTATATCGGAGCTTAAGCCCGACGGCACAATGGTGAACAGGCAATTCCTGCCCAAAACAGGCGTACTGAACGCGCCAAAGGGCATGGCTATCATAGGCCAGACGCTCTTTGTGACGGATATCGACCGCGTGGTGGGTTTTGACCTGGCCACGAGGGGGCAGGTCTTTGAACTCGACTTCTCCGCCGAAAAAACGGTCTTTTTAAACGACCTAACGGTGTTTGACGATAAGACCCTTTTCGTATCCGCAACCGATACAGGTAAGGTCTATAAGATATCCCTTGGCGAAAAACCGTCGTTCACGCTACTTCAGGAGGGGATCGCGGGCGCAAACGGCTTATATTACGACAGGGACAGCGACAGATTGTTCATAGTCGGTTTCGGCGATGGTACCAGGGCGAACGGGGAGCTTGGGGTGATATACCTCAGGGACAATCAGTACAAAAAACTCACCGGCCCGCTCGGCTTTCTTGACGGAGTGGCCCTTGTGCAGGACAGAAAGATTTACTTTACCGACTGGGTGGCTTTCGACAAACCGGGCATGATGCGCGTCTATGACCTGATGACAGGAGAACTGTCTTCCGTAA
>JACRLF010000019.1 GCA_016235365.1 Deltaproteobacteria bacterium
CACGGAGCTTCCTCGGCTCGCAGATCCCGATAGTGACCGATTCGCAGTTCGGCTCTGCCCGGATTGAGTCCATTGAGGACGAGAGGCTCAGCGCCGTTTTGAAGGACGGCGTCATCGCGGTCGTGGCGGGCTTCCAGGGCGGGGACCCCGAGGGCAACATTACTACACTCGGCAGGGGCGGCTCTGACACGACGGCCGTCGCGCTCGCCGCGGCTTTGAGAGCCGACCTCTGCGAGATATATACCGACGTAGAGGGCGTCTACACGACCGACCCGAACTTCTGCCCGAACGCGAGGAAGCTCGAGAAGGTCTCGTACGACGAGATGCTTGAGATGGCGAGCCTCGGGGCCAAGGTCCTGCAGACCCGCTCCGTGGAGTTCGCCAGGAAATATAATATCCCCGTGATGGTGAGGTCGTCGTTCTCTAACGCCGAGGGGACTCTTGTTTGCAAGGAGGACAAGGAGATGGAGAAGGTCGTGGTTTCCGGCATCACGTACAACAAGAACGAGGCGAAGATCTCGGTACTGAGGGTCCCGGACAGGCCCGGGATAGCCGCGAAGCTCTTCCGCCCGCTGACCGAGGCCGGGATAAACGTGGACATGATAGTGCAGAACATAAGCCATGACGCGCTCACGGACCTGACGTTCACCGTGGCGAACTCGGACTATAAAAGGGCGCTCAAGCTCGTAAGGGAGACCGCCGGGGAGATAGAGGCCCAGGATGTAAAGGGGGACCCGAACATCGCCAAGGTCTCGATAGTGGGCGCAGGCATGAGGAGCCACGCGGGGATAGCCTCAAAGACGTTCGAGGTGCTGGCCAGGGAGGGGATCAACATACAGATGATATCCACCTCCGAGATAAAGATATCGTGCGTCGTCGACGAGAAGTACACGGAGCTCGCGGTAAGGGTACTGCACGAGGCCTTCGGGCTCGGCAAGGAAGAGATAGAGGAGGAGAAGGGGTAATTTTCGCATATGCTCAAACTGTACGACACAACGCTGCGGGACGGCACCCAGGCCGAGGACATCTCCTTTTCCGTCGAGGACAAGGTGCGCATAGCGCACCGCCTCGATGACCTCGGCATCCACTACATAGAGGGCGGGTGGCCGGGGAGTAACCCAAGGGACATCGAGTTCTTCAAGGAGATGAAGAGGCAGAGGCTCTCTAACTCCCAACTCGTAAGCTTCGGCTCCACGAGGAGGGCCGGGGTAAAGGCAAAGGACGACCCCAACATCAAGGCGCTCCTCTCCTCAGGCACGCCCGCGGTGACGGTATTCGGCAAGGCCTGGAAGATGCACGTGTCCAAGGCCCTTAGGGTCTCCTTCGAGGAGAACCTCGACATGATACACGACACTATAAGCTACCTGAAAAAGAGGGCGGGCGGCGTATTCTTCGACGCCGAGCACTTCTTCGACGGGTACAAGGAGGACCCCGAGTACGCTGTTAAGACGCTCCTGGCCGCGCAGGACGCGGGGGCCGATTACATAGTGCTGTGCGACACGAACGGCGGCACGCTCCCTTTCGAGGCCGCGGCCATGGTGAGGGACGTTAAAAGGACGGTGCGGGCCGATATCGGCATGCATGCCCACAACGACTCCGAGACAGCCGTCGCGAACACGCTAATAGCGGTCAACGAGGGCGCCGTCATGGTCCAGGGCACGATAAACGGTTTCGGCGAGAGGTGCGGGAACGCCAACCTCTGCTCCATCATCCCGGCCTTGAAGCTCAAGATGGGGATAGACTGCATTACGGATGAGAGGCTTGCAAAGCTCCGCGATACGGCCGGGTTCGTCTACGAACTCGCCAACCTCCCGCATCAGAAGCACCAGCCCTACGTCGGCGAGAGCGCCTTCGCGCACAAGGCCGGGATTCACGTGAGCGCGGTATTGAAGAGTCCGCTCACGTACGAGCATATAAGGCCCGAACTCGTCGGCAACCGCCAGAGGGTGCTGGTCTCCGACCTCTCCGGCAGGTCGAATATCCTCTTCAAGGCGCAGGAGTACGGGCTCGACCTCGAGAGCGGCTCCAGGATGGTACAGGAGGTATTGAGCGAGCTAAAGGCGCTTGAGCACCGGGGGTTCCAGTACGAGGGCGCCGAGGCGTCCTTCGAGCTCCTCATACAGAAGGCCCTGAAGAAAAAGGAGAGGTACTTCAGGCTCCTGGGGTTCAGGGTCATAGACGAGAAGAGGAAAGAGGACGAGGCCCCGCACGCCGAGGCCACCATAAAGCTCGAGGTCAACGGGGTGGTGGAGCATACCGCCGCCGAGGGCAACGGCCCGGTCAACGCCCTTGACGCGGCGCTTAGAAAGGCCCTTGAGAGGTTCTACCCGTCCATCAAGGAGGTGAGGCTCCTTGACTTCAAGGTCAGGGTCCTTGCCGGCATGCAGGGCACGGCGGCAAAGGTGAGGGTGCTTGTGGAGTCCGGGGACAACAGCGAGAAATGGGGCACTGTCGGCGTATCCGACAACGTGATAGAGGCGAGCTGGCAGGCCCTTGTGGACAGCCTCGAATACAAGCTCTTCAAGGACAGCAAGGCAAGGCCGAAACGGCGCGCCAAACGGCATTGACGCCAAAGACCGCGCCGGAGGCGCCATGGCCGGGCTCAGATGGCCTGCCACGCGCCCGAACAAGCCCTTAACCGAGGTGGGAAGAGATGGCGACCGAAGCGAAGAGGTACGCGGCGTTTTACTTCCTTGCCGTCTCTTTTCTCCTCGTCTTTTTTTTAAAGACGCCGGATTGGCTCCCGTTTTTCCGTCATGGCCCGGATACCGCGGGCAACAACTCCCCTCCACCCCCCATCCGTAGTAACGCGGCGGAACGCACGTCCGTTGAGCCCGGCCCCCGGAACCAGGGCGTGAAGGCCGTCCCAAGGAAGGTCGTCTTCCCGGGATTTCCTATCGACATAAATGCGGCTGTACGCAACGAGCTCATGATGCTCCCCGGCATAGGCGAAAAGACCGCGGACAGGATACTGGAGAAGAGGCAAGAGCTCGGCGGGTTCAGCTCCACGGAAGAGCTGTTGGGGGTAAAGGGGATAGGCCCAGGCAAGTACGAAAGGATGCGCGGCCTCATAACGGCGGGGAAAGACGCGCGCGTGGCTCCAAACCCCGAAGCCCTCCGGCAAAAGACGCGGTAAAGATTTTGGAATACGTATTCTCAGCATCCTTTCTTCAAGCCCCTCCGAAACGCGACCCCCCCCCACACACACACACAAATATCATCTTGTATTATGATGCCGCGTTCTGGTATATTTCATCTTCACTCAAGGGTGTTTTGCAAGGGGAATTGAAAGGTGATAGAGCGTTATTCGAGAAAAGAGATGGCCCGCATCTGGGAGCCGGAGAACAGGTTCCAGAGATGGCTCGACGTCGAGATATGCGCGTGCGAGGCGTGGTGCAGGCTCGGGAAAATCCCTAAGTCCGCGCTCGATAATATCGTAAAAAAGGCCCGTTTCGACGTTAACAGGATAGACGAGATTGAAAAGACCGTAAAGCACGACGTCATAGCCTTTCTCACCTCGGTCGCTGAGTACGTGGGCCCGGATTCGAGGTATATCCACATGGGGCTGACCTCCTCCGACATACTCGACACCTCCCTTGCGCTCCTTCTGAGGGAGGCCGCAGGGCTTATAATAAAGGACATCGAGGCGCTCCTTGAGGTCTTGAAGAAAAAGGCATACGAGCATAAAAATACCGTAATGATGGGCCGCTCCCACGGCATCCACGCGGAGCCGATGACCTTCGGCCTCAAGATGGCCCTCTGGCACGACGAGATGCGAAGAAACCTTGAGCGGATGGAGCGGGCGAAAGAGACCATTTCTTACGGAAAGCTCTCAGGGGCGGTCGGGACGTTTTCAAGCGTTGACCCGAGGGTCGAGGGGTACGCACTTAAAAAGCTCGGCCTGAAGGCGGAGCCGGTAGCGACCCAGGTGGTGCACAGGGACAGGCACGCGGAGTTCTTCACGACGCTCGCCATCATCGCCACGTCCATAGAGAAGTTCGCGGTGGAGATAAGGCACCTGCAGAGGACGGAGGTGCTGGAGGCCGAAGAGCCGTTCACAAAGGGGCAGAAGGGATCTTCCGCCATGCCGCACAAGAGAAACCCGGTCTTATCCGAAAACCTCACCGGGCTTGCGAGGCTTATAAGGGGATATTCCGTGAGCGCCCTTGAGGACATCCCGCTCTGGCACGAGAGAGACATAAGCCATTCATCCGTAGAGAGGGTCATTGCCCCGGACGCCACGATCCTCCTGGACTTCATGCTCGCAAGGACGGCCAATCTCATAAAGGGCCTTGTCGTCTACCCGGAGAACATGCTGGAGAACATGGGAAGGCTCAAGGGGCTGGTATATTCGCAGAAAGTACTCCTCAAGCTCGTTGAAAAGGGGATTGTCAGGGAGGAGTCCTACGCCATAGTGCAGAGGAACGCCATGAAGGTATGGGAAGGGCTCGGGGACTTCAGGTCGCTCCTCCTCGACGACGCCGAGGTGATGAACTACCTCAGCGAAAAAGAGGTGGACGCCTGCTTCGACATAAGGCCGTACCTCAAGAACGTCGATTACATATTCAAGAGGGCTTTTACAGGGAAGAGGAAGAGATAGTCATGATACGGAGGATTCATGAAGAGGCTTGAGAAGATATACGAGGGAAAGGCCAAGATACTTTATACCACCGAGGACCCGAACCTCCTGATACAGTACTTCAAGGACGAGGCTACCGCCTTTGACGGCAAGAAGAAGGGGATAATACAGGACAAGGGGGCGCTCAACAACAAGATATCCTCAAGGATATTCAGGTACCTCGAAGACAGGTCCGTAAAGACCCACTTCGTGGATATGCCCTCGGACAGGGAGATGCTCGTAAAGAAGCTCAGGATCATCCCCATAGAGGTGGTCGTAAGGAACGTCGTTGCCGGGAGCCTGTCAAAGAGGATGGGGGTGGAGGAGGGCGCGCCCCTGAAGGAGACGATAATCGAGCTCTATTACAAGAGCGACCCGCTCGGCGACCCGATGATAAACGAGTACCACGTCAAGGCGTTCGGGCTCGCTGAGGCCGACGAGCTGAGGAAGATGGAGGTCTCGGCCCTCAAGGTAAACAGGTTCCTTTCGGAATTCTTCGATGAACGGGGTATAATGCTGGTGGACTTCAAGCTCGAGTTCGGGGTGCACAAGGGCGAGATACTACTCGGGGACGAGATAACCCCGGACGGGTGCAGGCTCTGGGACAAGGAGACGAGGGAGAAGATGGATAAGGACAGGTTCCGCAGGGACTTGGGCAAGGTGGAAGAGGCCTATCAGGAAGTGCTAAGGAAGGTACTTGAGTAAATTATGGAAAGGGATATGCTATGAAGGCCAGAGTCTACGTTACGCTTAAAAAAGGCGTTCTCGACCCGCAGGGCAGGGCCGTCATGGGCGCGCTCAATTCGATGAACTTCAGCGAGGTCGAGGACGTGAGGATAGGCAAGTTCATGGAGCTTGAGCTTAAAGGGGAGTCAAGGGCCGATGAGGAGGCGCGGGTCAGGCGGATGTGCGAGAAGCTCCTTGCCAACACCGTCATCGAGAACTACAGGATAGAGATGGAATAGACGTTTTAATGTTTCCTACGGGGTCTGATTATTAATCGTCTCATGATAGTTTCGACACGAGCTACATATAGGTTGTCGGTTATCTGTTATCAGTTGTCAGTGAAGGATAAAGACGTATTTCTACCGATAACCGATAACTGATAACGGTTCAGGGGTCTTTCAAGTGAAGTTCGGTATAATAGTATTTCCTGGGTCCAATTGCGACCACGACTGCTACCATGTGGTCAAGCACGTCTTCAATCAGGAGGCCGAGTACGTCTGGCACAAGGAGACAAGCCTCAAGGGCCTTGACTGCCTGATACTGCCCGGGGGGTTCTCCTACGGGGATTATCTGAGGACCGGGGCCATCGCCTGCTGCTCGCCGGTGATGAGCGAGGTGGTATCATTCGCCGGGAAGGGCGGCCTCGTGCTCGGCATCTGCAACGGCTTTCAGATACTTACCGAGGCCGGACTGCTGCCCGGCGTCCTTATGAGGAACAGGGACTTGAAGTTCATCTGCAAGGATACCTTCGTGAGGGTCGATAACGACTCTACCGTCTTTACCGGGCGTTACGGGAAGGCGGAGGCAATAAAGGTCCCGATAGCGCACGCCGACGGCAATTACTTCGCCGACAAGGAGGCCATAGACGCGCTTGAGGGCTCCGGCAGGGTGGTCTTCAGGTACTCTACAGCCGCGGGCGAGGTAACGCCGGAAGCCAACCCGAACGGCTCGGTCAACAACATCGCGGGCATAATAAACGAGAAGGGCAATGTCCTGGGCATGATGCCCCACCCGGAAAGGGCCGCCGAGCAGGCGCTCGGGTCAATTGACGGCAGGGGACTCTTTGAATCCATAATCGAGGGGTTCGCGGGGCAATAGCCGCGGCCTTAACGGTCAAGTGATATGAAAACATACTGGATGGAAGGCTTAATGGCAGGGGACTCCAATTTAAAACATGAGCTTGAATCAGGGAGGTTTACCGTAACGGCGGAGATATGCCCGCCGAGGGGCACGGACGTGGGGCCCTTTATCGAGAAGGCGCGGCTTCTGAAGGGCAGGATAGCCGCCGCCAACGTTACGGACAACCAGAGGGCGGTGATGAGGCTCTCATCGCTCGCCTGCTCGGTGCTCCTGCTGAGGGAAGGCGTCGAGCCGGTCTTCCAGATGACGTGCAGGGACCGCAACAGGCTCGCCATCCAGTCCGACGTCATGGGCGCGTGGGCGCTCGGCGTAAGGAACATCCTCGCGCTCACCGGCGACCATGTGGCCTTCGGCGACCACAGGGAGGCCAAGGCCGTATTCGACCTCGACTCCGTGCAGCTCGTGAAGGTGATAGACACGCTGAACCACGGCAGGAACATGAAGAACACCGAGCTTCGCGGGGCTACGGACTTTTTCCTCGGCGCTGTCGTCGCGCCTGAAGCCAACCCCTATGAGCCGGAGGAGATAAAGTTCGACAAGAAGATATCCGCCGGGGCGCGTTTTTTTCAGACCCAGGCGATATTCGATATGGAGAGGTTCAAGAGGTTCTTCGAGACGGCCGGGAAGAAGTCCGTCAAGGTCCTCGGCGGCATACTCCTGCTTAAATCCGCGAAGATGGCGAACTACCTCAATACCAACGTCCCAGGGGTGCACGTGCCGCAGCCCCTGATCGACGAGCTTGAGGGGGCTTCTGACCAGCTTGAGAAGGGCATTGAGATAGCCTCGAGGCAATTGAGGGAGCTGAAGTCCTTCTGCCACGGGGCCCACATAATGGCCATAGGGCAGGAAGAGAGCGTCATAAAGATCATAGAGGGGGCGTAAATCCCCGGACAGTTTGGCGGAAGATTCAAAATCAGGTCAGTGCGAGCCCTCGCTCTGTATCGGCAATTATTTATGACGTTGTGTATAAATCCTGGGACGCCGGGCCATCGGTGCGCCAAACTATCTCAGGGTAGGTCGTCCTTTACGATATCAAACTCGGTCTCTTCTTCCGCGGATGCGCTTGCCAGGCCGCAAGCCTCGATCTCAACGGGCTTTTCCGCATCCGGGGGGGTCTGGACAGGCGTCTTTACGCCCTCTTTCATGGCCGAGGGCCCTCCGGCGGCTATGTATATGGACTCCTCGTCGTCGAGGTTGTCGAGCAGGAACGTCTGGCCCGCCGCGGAGCGGAACGCCTCTCCGGAGTTGACGGTGAAGGCGGCCTTGCCGCATCTAACCTTCATGTTGCCTTTGACCACGCAGAAGATTTCCTCGCAGCCTTCGGACGTCGTTATCTTTTTGGATGCCTCCTTCGGCCTCAGCCTCCCGTAGACGAGGTAGACGGCGCCTGCGCCGGCGGCGTCTACGCTCCCGACCCTGTACGCCCCGTCGGGCTGTAGTTCAGCAAGTTTTGGAAGTTTATATATCTTCATGCCATCGAATCCATGGATTCCCTGAAGTGCTCGATGAAGTCCTCGCCGTGCATCGGCCTGATGATTATCCACTTCTTTTTCTTGTCGAGCACGACCTCTACATCGCAGCCGGGGATGAGCTCAAGGAACCTCATGTAATCCTCCGGCAGCGCCACGCCTTCTTTTCCCTTGCTGACGCGGATTATCTTTTCCTTCATAGGACACCTCATTAGGGATTAACGCAACCCCGGATTATGGAACAGTTGCGGCTTGGGCGTGAAAGGGGCCTGAGATTCTTCACGGAGCTTGTCCTGAGCTAAAGAACGAGATTCTTCGCTACGCTCAGAATGACAGAGCGAAGGGCTCAGAATGACAGGCTAAAATAGTTTTTCCGCACCCTGCTAATATATTAAGTTCATGGCACTCGGTAGTCAAGGTAATTTGTGCATAGTTAAGCCCTTATTATAAAAGGCCTTTGAAGCCCCCCGCGGCTTGGGCCCAGGGGAATCTTCGACATATAAGGGAGTATCTATTTCCATTCGCTCGCTTGACCCCTAACTAAGCCCAAGCCGCGGGCCTCTCGCTCGCTATGTATGTTCAATCCTTGACAAAAAGGGGTGGGTGTATTATACCACTTGTGGACGCAGTGGCCGGCGCATTGCCGGCCGGCCAGGGCTTTCTGTGGCTCTACAGGGGAGTTGATGGACAGAAAATATACCGTAAAAAAACTCGATATCCTGCGGCAGAGGTACTTTGCCGCCAGGGAACTGCAGTTCTCCATAGCCCTCCTGGTGATCGTAGCGTTGTTGAGCGGCGTATTCCTCCAGACCCTCTCCACGGAGCTCGTGCATAACTACGGTTTGAACGCCGCCATCATCGGCGTCCTCCTTATCCTGGGCTATGCGCTCCTGGTGGTTCTGCTCCCGGTCTTCTTTACGCACAGGCTCATCGGGCCGTTCAAGAGGCTCGAGTACGAAATGAAGCTGATAGCCGCCGGCGAGCTCGGCAGGAGGCTCGATATAAGGTCTAAAGACGACCTCCATGTGAAAAGCTTCATCAAACACACCAACAAGTTCATCTCCGGCTTCTCGGAAATGAGCAGGGAGTACAGCAAGCTCAACAGCGCCGTAATCACGGGCCTGGAGCAGCTCGCCGCGGAGCTTTCAAAAGAAGAGTACGACTGCAACATGATAAGGCGGGAGATAGACGCCCTTCTCAAGCAGGTCCGGGCATTCAGGGAAAGATGGTAGCGGCGCCTCATTATCCCCTTTTGACAGCCCTCGGCGTGCGCGAATGGATATCCGTTGAAGCTCCCCTATGCCCAAGCCGCGCTTGATCTCCGACATATAAGGGAGCATCTATTCCTATTCGCTTGCCCCCTGAGCCCAAGCTGCGGGCCGTGCCGCTCGCCATGTATGTTCACATTATGGTAAAGATCAAACGAGCCTATCCCGGGGCGGCCCTACCGGTCTTGGTCGCCGTCCTTGTCCTCTCCTTGTGTTGGCAGGAGGGGGCCCTTTACGCAAAAGAGGCGGGGCGATACGCCCTTGTGAAAAAGGTGATAGACGGGGATACCATAGCCGTTGAAGGCGGCGACCGCATAAGGTACCTCGGCATCGACGCCCCTGAATCCGGGGAGCCCTTTTACGAGGAGGCGAGGCAAAGGAACGCGGCGCTTGTAGGCGGAAAGACGGTAAGACTCGTCATATGCGGCGAAGAGCGGAGGGATAAGTACGGGAGGCTTTTGGCCTGGGTCTACTCGGACGGCGTACTGGTGAACAGGACCCTTCTAAGCGAGGGGCTGGCGCGGCTCTTCATAATCCCCCCGTGCGGGCTGGAGAAGGCCGGGGATTTCGATAAGGCCGAAAAAGAGGCGATAGGGAGGA
>JACRLF010000020.1 GCA_016235365.1 Deltaproteobacteria bacterium
GTAGGAAGTGCGGCTCACTCGCTGGAACGGAACTCGTAGCCGCACCTCTTGCAGTAATCCGCGTTCCTGTCCACAATACTGCGGCAGTACGGGCATCCGCCCATGGACATCCTGCCGAGCATCAGCGCGTGTACGATAGCCGCGGGGAAGAGCAACGTGCCGTATATCCACCAGAGCAGCATGTTCCTGCCGTTCCTGAAGGCGATATACGCCGGCAACAGGCCGAGGGACATGGCTACCGTAGCTATGACTATATACTTTATTATCGAGTCGAGCATCTTACCCCTCAATCCTCGTCCGGCTGATGAACCCCCGGGCCCAACTCCAGGGCGTTTATCTCTGGGAGCGTCGTTATTATCCCCTGCATATCGCCGTACATGCGCGCGGTATTCGCCGCCACGCGCTCTATCTGCTTCTCCCTCTTGGACCATATCTTCATCATCGCCCTTTTCTCATGCTCAAGGTCGTCCCTCATAGACCTGAACGCCTCAACGACCCCCTCTATCCTCTGCCGGAACTCCGAGCCTGAGAGGTAATTGTATATCGCCTCCATCTTCTCGTTCTTGCCGACTGCCGAGAGCTTGGCCTGGGCGAGTTGTATCAGGCCGGTCCTCAACACCTCGGCCAGGCTCCCGGCCAGGGCGACGGCCGTGACCCATACGCCATCCACGCAGGCGAAGGAATTTACGCCCCTGGGCATGGCCTCGGTTACGAGCACGGCGAATTCCGCCTTTACCTCCCTCTGGTCGTCCTTGAGCTTGGTTATCCACTCGTCGCTCCACGCCTTGGTGCGCTTGGACTCCCACGCTATGGAGCCGCAGTACTGCCCGCCTCTGGTATAGACCCTCTGCAATATGTCCGCGCCCCTCATCCCCTTGGGCACCGGCTCAACGGCGTCCACAGGGAAGCGCGACTTTAAAAGCCCCTCGATGTCGAGCTCGAGCACCTCACCCTGGGTCTGCATGGAACCCTGCTCGCCCTTCCTTTTGGCCTCATCCAGGGCCTTCAGCAGATCGTGTATCCTCTTGTCCTTTTCCAGGTCCTTGAGCCTGTGCTCCTCGCTGAACATCTCGAGGGTGGTCTGCCTTATCCGCTCCCTCTCCTCATCCAGCTTTCTCGCCACGTCGAGGTCGAGCCTCTTTCTCTCCTCCTCCATCTCCCTCAACCTCTTGCGCATATCGAGCTCGGCCTTCACGTGGACGGCCAGGAGCCTCTCCTTCTCGGAGTTCCGCTCCTCGAGGTCCTTGATCTCCACCGTTACCTGCTCCCTGGCCCTCTTCAGGGCATCGTCCGAGAGCCGCGCCCTCTCAACGGCAAGCCTCCTCTCGTAGGACTCCTCAAGCGCCCTCTTCGAATCCTCAAGGGCGCGAGCCCTCCTTGAGAGATCATCCTCCCTCTTCTTGAGCTCAAGCTCCTTGTGCCTTGCCCTGTCCTCGAAGTCCTTCCTCACCTCTTCCTTTATCCTGCCGGAAAGGGCCTCGGTGAGCTCTATATCCTTGCCGCAATGCGGGCATACTATGTTCTGCTCTGCCATGTCTCCAACTATCCTGTGCGATTGCGATGAAAACACCATGTAACCGTGATGAGATAAAGACACATCCTTATAAAGAGCGGCTACGCCACTATCCTCGTCCCCGCCTCTCCCGCGAGCGCGTCCTCTATGAGCTCCGGCTCGGTTATGACGACCTCTTTCCCGCCCCCTTCAAGGAACTCTATGGCCGCCTCTATCTTCGGCCCCATGCTGCCAGGGGGGAACTGCCCTTCGTTTAGGTATCCCCTGGCCTGAGCAACGGTAAGCTCGCTCAACCCGGTCTGCCCCGGAGCGCCGTAGTTGAGATAGACCCTGTCCACCTGCGTGAGGTTTATGATGAGCCAGGCGCCGGTCTGCCTGGCAAGGAGCGCGGTGGCGAGGTCCTTGTCCACGACGGCGTCCACCCCTTTGAGCGTGCCGTCCTCCGCCTCCACCACCGGCACGCCCCCGCCGCCCGCGGCGATGACGATGATGCCGGCCTCGCATATCTTTCTTATGGCCTCGGCCTCCACTATCCTCTTCGGCCTCGGCGAGGCCACCACGCGCCTGTACCCCTTCACGGCGTCCCTGCCCATAACCCAGCCCCTGTGCGCGAGCCTCTGCGCCTCTTCTTCAGTATAGTATGGCCCGATTGGTTTCGCGGGGTTTCTGAAGGCGGGGTCCGCTCCATCGACAACGACCTGCGTCACGACCGTTACGACGTCCTGTATCTTGTGTACCTTGTGTATCTCGTTATGGAGGGTCTGCTGTATCATGAAGCCTATGCCCCCCTCGCTGTCCGCGTCGCACATATAGAGCGGCATGGGAGGTATCCTGTCCCTGACGGCCTCGTTCCTTATCACGATATTGCCGACTATGGGGCCGTTGCCGTGCGTGATTATGACGGAGCCGCCGGCCTTGACCATCCTCGCTATGCAGGAGCAGGCCGACCTCACGTTCTCGAACTGCTCCTCTATGGTGCCGGAGTCGGCGCGCTTTATGATGGCGTTGCCGCCTATGGAGACTATTATCGTGCCGGACGTATCTACCATGAAACCTCCGGGACTTGAACATACATAGCGAGCGCATTCCCCGCAGCTTGCTGCGGGGTCAAGCGAGCGAATAGAAATATATACTCCCTTATATGTCGAAGATTCCCCGTAGCTTGCTGCGGGGAGCTTCAAAGTCTCCGGTGGGGGTGTCAGAACGTTAAAAAAAAGGCCCCCGGTCAATGGCCCTCTATGTAGGCCTCGGCCATGTATGCGGCTATGGCCCCGTCCCCGACGGCGGTAGCCACCTGCAGGAGCGGGGTCGTGCGGCAGTCACCGGCCGCGAATATGCCGGCAACGCTCGTCTCCATATGCCCACGAAGACAAAGACGCCCTCCACCTCTATATCTCTAACTGCGCCGGTCTTGATGTCCTCCACCGCCGCCTTCTTAACCACGCCGCCCTCGCCCTTTATCTCCTTGAGTACGTGGCTCCTGAGGAGGACCACGTTGGCGGACGCCTCCATCTTCTCCTGCAGGAGCTTCTCGGCCCTGAACTTATCCCGCCTGTGGACGACGTAGACCGTGGAGGCGAGCCTGGAGAGGTATACCGCCTCCTTGACGGCCGTATCCCCCCCGCCGACGACCATTACCCTCTGGTTCCTGAAAAACGGGCCGTCGCACGTGGCGCAGTAGGAGACCCCCTTGCCTGTAAGCTCCTTCTCCCCGGGGACCCCGAGCCTCCTCGGTTTAGCTCCCGTGGCTATTATAACGGCCCTGGCCTTGAGCTCTCCCTCCGTCGTCTTGAGCGCCTTTACCCCTGCCTCGTCGGATATGTCAACGACGCCTGCAAGCCTTATCTCGAGGCCGAACTTCTTGGCGTGGGCCTCGAACTGCTCCATGAGGGCGGCCCCGCTTATCGACGGGAAACCGGGGTAGTTCTCGATGACGTCGCTCAAGGCTATCTGCCCGCCGACGAACTCCCTCTCCAGCAGGAGCGTCTTGAGCCGCGCCCTCTGCGCGTAGATCCCGGCGGTGAGCCCAGCGGGCCCGCCGCCGACGATTATAAGATCATACACAAAAAAACCTCCGCGGTTTTTTGCTGGATAAGATAATCTAAACCATAAAGAGGGGCTAACGCAAGCCCCTTTTAACAGGCCGCTGAACAAGCCCCATCTGCGGTGTACAGGACAAATACGCCTTTCCTCACCCCTCGACTCCTTCGGGGCACCCACGCCAAGTGGCGTGGGTCGGGAGCCTTTTGAGCAGAAGTAACCCCCCAGGGTTTAAAACAACCCCCGTAGTTTCGGAACGCTAAAAAAATGAATTTTGAGTTTTCCCGCGGCCTGCTATGATGGGATTGGGCCGGGCATACGGGCGATATCACTTTTTCGCCTTTGACTCTATCTTTTTTCTGGCGGAAGAGGCGAGCACGCTCGGGACGTTCTTGCTCTTGGCCAGCTTCGCAAGGTCCTTTTCATAAAGGAAGTCGAGCATCTTTATGGAAATGGTCAGCGGGGTCTTGGGGTTCGTGACTACTCCGAGCCGTATGTTATAGCTCTTAATCCACTCCTTGTTCCTCGCGATATGCCGCAGGACGTCGTCCGGCGTGCCCTTGGTCATTACGACCCTGAGCACCTCGTCGTCCGTTATCCCCGGGTTCTTCAATACCGCGTAGGCGACCATCTTGTTCCTGTCCTTTATCAATAGCTCTCTCGCGGACTTGTTGCCGCAGAGCGCGTACTTGACCTTCTGGGCCATGCTGAGCGACTGGACGAGCTTGTATATGTTCTGCTCGTCCCGGTGGGCGCCCGGAGAGGTGAGGGCCGGTTCGTCTTTTTTTACTTCCTCCCCGGCTGGCGCCTCCGCCTCCGGGGATGAGACGGCCGAGTCGACCCTCTTTTTAAGCGCATCGCCGGCAAGCGGGTTTTTTTTGACGGCCCCGGCAAGGAACGGCTTTTTCCTGAGCATCTCCTTTTCTTCGATGAACATCTCCAGGAGTTCCTCGGGGCCGGTCTCGGCAATGACCCTCAGGGTATCGTCGTCCGCGCCCGGGTTGAGCGCGGCCATTATCAATACCGCCTCATTGTCCCTGTGGAGCGTGACGGCCTTTTTTATCACGAGAGGGTCGAGCCTTTTATTCAGCGCCTCGATGACGCTGTGAGCCGGATACGCCTCGATGCTCTTTTTCGCGGCCTCAGCGACAGAGGCAACCTTGTCATATCCAAGGACAAAGAGCGCGGTGAGCGCGTCGGCGGGTTCAAGCGGCGGGGCCAGGGGGTCGTTATTAGCTATCTTCAGCCTATCCTCGTCGCTCGAGGTCTGCGGAGAAAGGAGTTTGAGCAGTTCCTGCTTTACCTTCATAGCAAAAGCCCGCCTCTTTGCCCAGCCCGGCATAAAGCCGCGCGGGACGTCTGTGCCGACAAATTATCCCGGCCGTCGGCCCAGGGTTAATGGCCGGCCTTCTCTTCTTTTCCGGCCCCGGCCCCCGATATTATCTTCTGGCTGAGGTAGGTGGGGACTTCCTCGTAATGGGAGAACTCCATCGTGAACATGCCCCGGTCACTGGTCCTGCCCTTCAAGTCAATGGCGTACGTCACGGCCTCGGCCATCGGCACAAGCGCCCTTATGGTCTGGCTCCCGGCCTGGGGCTCGGCGCCGAGTATCTTGCCCCGCCTTGAGTTTATGTCCCCTATGACGTCGCCGAGGCACTCCTCCGGGACGTTTATCTCCATCCGCATGACCGGCTCGAGTATGACGGGGTGGGCCTGCTCCATCCCCTTCTTGAACCCCATGGACGCGGCTATCTTGAACGCCATCTCGGAGGAATCGACGGAATGGAACGACCCGTCCATGAGCGTCACCCTGACGTCCACCACCTGGAACCCGGCGAGCGTCCCGCTGTGCATCGCCTCCCTGACGCCCTTTTCAACCGCCGGGATGAACTGCCTCGGTATGGCCCCGCCCGTGACGCCGTCCACGAACTCGAACCCCCCGCCCCTCGGCAACGGCGTCATGTCGAGCCATACGTCCCCGTACTGGCCCCTGCCGCCCGATTGTTTCTTGTATTTGCCCTGCGCCTTCACATGCGAGCGCACAGTCTCCTTGTACGGTATCCTCGGGGTCTTGAGCTCGACCTCGCACCCGAACTTCCTTTTAAGCCTCTCCACGCTGGCCTCGAGGTGGACCTGGCCCACCCCGGCAAGCAAAAACTCGTTTGTCTCATCGTCCCGCCTGAACTCGATTGCGGGGTCCTCCTCGATGAGCCTGGCCATGGCGACCGGCACCTTGTCCTCATCGGCCTTGGTCCTGGGGTGGATGGCGTAGGAAAGCGCGGCAGGCGGGTGGACAAGGCCCTCCAACACAAGCGGGTCGGCAAGGTCGGAGAGAGTGTCCCCTGTCTCCGTCTCCTTGAGCTTCGCCACAGCCGCTATGTCGCCGACCGTTGCGCGCTCCACCTCCTTTAGCTTCTTACCCTCGAGAAAGTAGAGGTGGCTCACCCGCTCCTTAACGTCCCGCGTCCCGTTGTATACGGTAGAATCCGCGTGGATGGAACCTGAGTATACCCTGAATATCGACAGTTTGCCCGTATAGGGGTCTATTATCGTCTTGAAAACCAGCGCGGAAAAGGGCGCGTGGATATCCGGGGCCCTTGAGGCCTCGGCGCCTGTCCTCGGGTCTTTCCCTTTTATTACGCCCTTTATCGCCCCCTTATCGAGCGGCGAAGGCAGGTTCTCGTTCACCGCGTCCATAAGGAGGTCCACCCCGCGGTTATTGAGGGCCGAGCCCAGGAATACGGGCACGAACCTCCTCGTGAGCACCCCTTCCCGCAGGGCCCCCTTTATCTCCGCCTCTGTTATCTCCGCGCCGGAGAGGTATTTTTCCGTGAGCGCGTCGTCGGCCTCGGCTATCGTTGCGATCATGGCGTCGCGCATCCTCTCCGCCTCCGCGGCAAGCCCTTCGGGGATGGCCCCGGCCTCGCTGCCCGAAGACCCTTGCCCGTACATGTGCGCCTTCATCGAGATAAGGTCTATGATGCCCTTGAAGGCCGCGCCCTCTCCCACAGGGGTCTGCATAGGCACGCCCTTGACCTTGAGCACCTTCTCCATGTCGTCCACCGCCCGCAGAAAACTCGCCCTATCGCGGTCCATCTTGTTTACGAAGGCTATCCTGGAGACCTCGAAGGAGTCGGCGAACCCCCATATCTTCTCGGTCTGGACCTTAACGCCGGAGATGGCGCTTAAGATCACCACGGCCCCGCCGGCCACCCTGAGGGAATTCCTCGTCTCGTTGAGGAAGTCTGAGTACCCGGGGGTGTCAATGAGGTTCACCCTGAAGCCGCCCCGGTCATAGTGGTGGACCGCGGCCTTCATGCTTATCGTCCTCTTCTGCTCCTCCGGCTCGTAGTCGAGGGTGGAGGTCCCCTCATCCACGCTCCCGGGCTTATCGGTAGCCCCCGCGTTAAAGAGCATGGCCTCGCACAGGGTCGTCTTGCCGGCCCCGGCGTGGGCTATGACCGCGACGTTCCTCTTCTTCACGACCGGGATATCCACGGCTACTTCCTTTTCTTCGGTGTTTTAGCGGCCTCTGAGGCGGGTCTGGATGGCGCGGCGCCGGGGGGCTTGCCCTTCGATGCGTTTTTCTTCTTGCTGAAGATGCCGGGCAGGGTCCTCCTTATAAGTATCCCGAGGTACTTGTTGAGCGGGTTGTCCCTGTCGATGCCCTCGATGACGGGCCGGTCCCTGAAACCGAGTTCCGCCAACTCCTGGCGGAGCTTCGCGTTTTGGGGGTCAAACTTGAGCCCCCGGTGGCCTTATATACCCTGCCCAGGTTGTGATAGAACTCGGCCCTGGAGAAGTCCTTTTTTATAGCCAGTGTGCAGAGCTCGATCCCGTAGCCTATCTCCCCTCCCCGGATGGCCTTGCACAAGCCGTAGTATGACATATACTCGGGGTTGTCATTATCGGCCTTGTATGCCTTCTCAAACGCCCTCAAGGCCCTGTCGATGTTGTCATCTTCAAGGAATCCCTTGCCGAGGAGGAATTGCTCTTGCGGAGTATGCGACGGCTGCTCCGGCTGCGGCGGCTTAGGTTGCTTGGGCGGATGCGATGGCTTAGGCGGCTTCGATGGCTTAGGTGGCATCATGAGTTCCCTTCGTATATTTTGATCAAACCTTTGATGGTAAGGAATTCATCTATCTCTTTTATATGCCTGGACCCGCCTGAAACGGCCCCGGCGAAACCGCCCGTGGCTATTATCGCCGGAGAGGTCCCGGCCTCCGCCATCATCCGCTCTATAACCCCGTCAACGAGGCCGGAGAACCCCCAGAAAAGCCCGGAGCGCATGGCCTCCACCGTATTTTTCCCGATGATTCCACGCGGCCTTGCGATATCCACCCTCGGAAGCATTGAGGTCTTCAGGAAGAGGGCCTCGGCGCTTATGCCTATGCCGGGGGCTATCACCCCTCCGGCGTACTCCCCCTCCCCGGTGACATAGTCAAACGTCGTGGCCGTGCCGAAGTCAACTACTATGACGGATGATTTGAACCTGCCGTGGGCCTCTACGGCGTTGGCTATCCTGTCGGCGCCGACCTCAGAGGGGTTGTCTACGGCTATCTTTATGCCGACCTTTACATCGTTGTCGCCGACAAAGAGCGGCCTGACCCCGCAACAGCCTTCAACCGCCTCCCTGAAGACCTCGTTTAGCGCGGGGACCACCGAGCATACGATGGCCCCGTCTATCTTACCGGCACCGGCGGACTCAAGGAGCCCCCGGAGGGTCAAGCCGTACTCGTCAGCGGTCCGTTCCCTGCCGGTATTTATCCTCCAGTGGTTCTGGATGCCGCCCGGACCGCATACGCCGGCCACGATATTGGAATTGCCTATGTCGATGGCGAGGAGCATATTAAAGTAACTACCGCTATCTTTATATGGTTATAATAACTCACCATAGTCGGCTTCAATTCCGTCCTTGACCTTTTTGTAATATATGATTTTGACTTCATTGTCTTCCGGAAGGGCTTTCTTTATCAAATAGGTATCCGGCTTTATGGAAACGGGACGGCCGCCGATATATCCGTCAATACCTTTTGATTCCTCTACCGGCGATGCCAATTTATAAGTTACACCCAAAAGCCCGGCGCCCTTTTTCAATATCGCTTCCTGGAACTTCGAGATGTTGCCGCTTATTTTCCATATCAGTCTTATAAAAACTTCCAGATATCCTCACAAAGCAAATGGTCAAATGTCCTTATTTGTCTTTTCAGAATTTTTTCCGTGAGCATATTTGGGCGAATGTCGCAGTAGTACACTCCATCAAGCGGATTCAGCTTTACGGTGTAGCCGCGAAAATGTCCGGGGAGAAAAGTCGAATTTATGCCGTACTTATTTTTCTGCTTGCCGGTTTTGCGTTGAACGTCATTCAGAAAAACAGCGACATGTGGAGTGTTTGTATTGGTTAACTTATTATATAAAAATTTATCAATGAAAATTTTGTCTATTCGATCTTTGCTTGATGTTTTAATTAAACCAATCAGCATGATCTCATCGTTCCCCTTTACGATAAGATCATGCTGGTAACTCATACGAAATTGTTCTTTGCCGCGAAGCATGAGGTCGGATGTCAATAGTGGACACCAAACCTTTCATGCTGCCAGTTGTCCAGCATAGAACTTTTGCTCATAGGCCACAGGGGACAGGAACCCAAGCCTTGCCTGTCGGCGCTGCCGGTTATAAAAGACCTCGATATA